>JAJDNK010000033.1 GCA_022340715.1 bacterium BMS3Abin03
TCGAATCAGATGTAAGTTCTTCTCCTGGAACCACCAATGGCGATAACAACGATGCTTTACCCGTTGAATTAACTTCTTTCTCGGCGATAATTAATAAAACTTCAGTTAATCTGATCTGGAAAACAGAAACAGAAGTAAATAATTACGGATTTGAAATTCAGAGGTCTATACAGAGCGAAGACTGGAAAACACTCGGATTTGTAAATGGGAATGGTAATAGTAATTCTCCGAAAGATTATAACTATATAGATAATTCTGTCGGCACGTCCGGAAAGTATTCTTATAGGTTAAAACAAATTGATAATGATGGCTCATACGAATATTCAAAATCGATAGAGGTAAATCTTGGTGCACCTGCAAGTATTGAATTGAAGCAGAATTATCCAAATCCGTTTAATCCATCAACTACGATTAATTTTACTTTGCCTGTTGAAGACGCAGTAAGTCTCATTGTTTATAATGCCATCGGCGAACAAGTGAAAGTTCTATATAGTGGAGTGCTTGAAGCTGGCGTGCACTCTTTCAACTTTAGCGGAGATGACTTGCCAAGTGGATTGTATGTTTACAAGCTTTCAACGAGTGCAGGTAATCAGATCAGGAAGATGATGCTGGTTAAGTAAACTAAAAGAATTAACACTTTTAACAGCCCGGTTTTTTACTAAGCCGGGTTTTTTTATGCTCAATAAGAGATTTATATCAAGTTTGTTTTTAATAGACAAGGTTTATTTATGAATTATTCAGTCTTTTATAACATTATGAAAAACCGTGAATAAAGTAAATCCTTTACATTTGGTGAAAATAATGCAATTTGGCTTGGGATTTTATTAAAAAAGTTTACCTAAACAATTATTTAGCTTCGTAATTATAGTTGGAGGTTTTAGAAAAAATTAATTACCTTTAGAAACAAAGACACTCGCTTAGCTTAATTGAGGGAGTCTTGATATTTATTTTGGAGGGATGAGTTGGGGTGCCAGCAAACTTGTTTTAATCCTTCTTTATCCTAAACATTCCTGATATCAGACTATTTCAATTAATAGTGTGCGAATAATTACAAATAGTCAAAGGAGGGTTACGCTATGGGTGGAGTTAAAACAGTTTTCTTCGTTTTATTACTTTATATTCCTCTTACAAAAGCACAAACATTGTTCTTTGAGGAAAATTTTAATTGTACTGTTGGAGATATAAGCGGACAAAATGGCTGGACTACATTAGGGACTGATAACGTTGATAATTTAAACGTAGTTTCTGGGAATCTCAGTTATACAGATTATTCAAGTGGTGCGGTCTTTAACTCAGTTCATGTTATTAGTGGAGGCAGTAAAGATGAATGCGTGCAAGAGTTCCATACAGCAAATATAATATCTGGCGTTTTATATTTATCTCTACTTATTAAAGTTAATTCCAGTGGGACAGATGGTAATAATGATGGATATTTTCTTTGTCTTATGTCAGAAAGTGGGACAACTAATTTTTGCAGATTATCTGTTGTTGATGCGGGTTCTGGAAATCTTCAATTTGGTATTCAAAAAAATACAGATGGAGGGCGATCCCTGACAACATCAAGTTATTCAAATTCTGGTTTTCCAACTTTTTTACTAGTAATGAAATATGATTTTTCAACTGAAACGACCTCATTATTTGTGAATCCAGCTTTAAGTGGCTCTGAGCCTGGGTCCACGGATGCAATTAATAATACAGGAAGTGCAATTTCCGATTTAAGAAGAATACAAATAAGACAGGGGGGCGGAGCTACTGATTGTGATGTTCAAATAGATGGCATTAGAATTTCTGATGCTTGGTCTCAAGCACCCCTCCCGGTAGAGCTCATTTCCTTTTCAGCATTAGTTGTTGATGAAGGAATTAAATTAAACTGGCGTACGGAAACCGAAGTGAATAATTATGGATTTGATGTGGAACGTTCCTCGACTCCGCTCGGAACGATTTGGAAAACAATCGGTTTTGTGAATGGAAATGGAAATTCAAATTCGCCGAAAGAATATTCTTTTATTGATAAAGATATTACGGGTGGAAAATATTTCTATCGATTAAAGCAGATTGATAACGACGGAACATTTACTTATTCAAAAGTTATTGATATTGAAGCTGATAAACCTTTGAATTATAAATTGGATCAAAATTATCCAAATCCTTTTAATCCTGTAACTACAATTAAGTTTACTATTCCTGAAGCGAATAAAGTAACTTTAAAAGTTTTTAATGTTATCGGAGAAGAAGTTGCTAAAATAGTAGACCAATGGACGGAAGCGGGAACTCATGAAATAAATTTCGATGGCACTGGTTTAAATAGCGGTATTTATTTTTACAGGATAAAAGCAGGGGATTTTGTGACTATTAGAAAGATGACATTGCTAAAGTAGTCACACAAAGATTTCTGTAATTTAACCTCTTGCTGATAGGTAAGAGGTTTTTTTATTGTTATCAGCATTAGCATCAATGTAAGTTTTAGTTATACAGAGAATTTCCCCCATGTTTTTATAGAGGATTTTTTCTATTTTCGCACTTGAAATGATCCAGTTTATTAATTAAATGGCGGGTTAAGATCGTGATATTTGATTTCGTGAAATTAGGTAACAAATCTTCATTAGGTGGAGAAATTCAACGTTCAAATAAAAGAAAAAGAAATACTATTCAAGCATTTTTTTTCCTACTTGCTTTTGTACTTCTGAATATAATTCTATATTACCTGACAATTGTATGAAATATAACCATCATATTTAAATTACTTCAAGTTAAATTCAGAAATAAATTTTAATATTTGTCAGAATTATATTAAGGTATTGTGTTTGTTAATAAATAAGTGATTGATGCGGAAAAATAAAGTATACATAGAAACCTACGGCTGTCAAATGAATGTTGCCGATACAGAAATTGTTCTTGGCATTTTGAATAATAAAGGATACAGCCAGACAAACAACGCGGATGAGGCTGATGTAGTTTTGTTCAACACTTGTAGTATTAGGGAAAATGCTGAGCAGCGTATTTATGGAAGGCTTGGCAATTTTAAAAATTTGAAAGCGTTGAAACCGGATCTTGTTGTAGGAATTCTCGGTTGTATGGCAGAGCGTTTGAGAAAAGACCTAGTTGAACAAAAAAGTATTGTCGATCTTGTGGTAGGACCAGATGAATACAGACGTTTGCCTGAATTGATAGATGTTGCTTATAATGGGGATAAGGGAATAGGAGTGAAACTTTCACGTACGGAAACTTATGATGATATTATTCCTCACAGAGAAGATGGCCTTTCCGCATGGATATCTGTTATGAGGGGGTGTGATAAATTTTGTACTTTCTGTGTTGTCCCTTTTACACGTGGAAGAGAAAGAAGTCGTGCACTTAGTTCTGTTGTAGATGAAATCTGTGAACTTTCGGAACGCGGGTTTAAGGAAATTTCACTACTTGGGCAAAATGTAAATTCTTATAAAGATGGGGATAAAGATTTTGCGGATCTGTTAGCAGCTTCTGCTGAAGTAAACAGATCGGTGAGGATCAGATTTACTACATCGCATCCGCAGGATCTTTCTGATAAATTATTATATACAATTGCTGAGCATTCAAACATTTGCAATTATATTCATCTGCCTGTTCAATCCGGTTCGGATAGAATTTTGAAATTGATGAATCGTACTTACACAATTGGTCACTATCTGAAGTTGATCGAAAAAGCAAGAAAGATAATTCCGGGTGTGAGTTTCTCTACAGATATTATTTCAGGATTTCCCACAGAAACCTTCGAAGATCATATAATGACTCTAGATGTAATGAGACAGGTGAGATATGATGGAGCGTATATGTTCAAGTATTCACCACGCGAAGGAACAAAGGCGTATGCTATGAAAGATGATGTTGCGGAAGAAACAAAATCAAAAAGGCTTCAGGAAATAATTGATATTCAACAGCAGATATCTTATGAAATAAATCAGGAATTGATTGGAACAGAAGATATTGTACTGGTTGAAGGTGTAAGCAGGAAATCTAATGATTTCCTTGCTGGAAGAACTGATACGAATAAGGTTGTTATTTTTCCTAATCAAGACGGAATTGAGGCCGGAGATTATCTGAAAATTAAAATAAAACGTGCAACTCAGGCAACACTTTTTGGCGAATTGGTGAAAGCCGTGAAGTTAAACAATAACAATCTCGCTTTAATTGCATAACTTAAAAGGCAGATTATAAATTTAAATTAATTACCGGGGCATTATTGCATCGGTGTGAAAAATGAAATTAAAAAATCTAAAAGCTTTAACAATTTTAAGTATTCTTCTGTTTTTGGATCCTGTGGATCTGATTGCACAGGATGTTGACATCGTTCCGTATTTAAAACAAATAGAAAACGGAAATGTGGATGATGTAAAAAACGAGATTCCCGATTTAAAGGAAAAATACCCCAATAGTCCATCAATTATGTTCCTGGATGGTGTTCTGACTGAGAATGGGCAAAAAGCTGTTTTGATTTATCAGAATATTGTCGATAAATATCCAGATAGTAAATATGCCGATGCTGCGCTTTACAGAATATACTCATACTATTATGCACTGGGATTATATGAAGCTGCAAAGGAGAAATTAAATCAATTAGTGAGTAAATATCCAGATTCACCGTACATAAAAATTGCAAAGCAAAATCAACTTCCGGTTAGTCCCGAAATATCGCAGGAAGAGACTGCAGCGAATGAGGATTCTGTTCAGGTACCACCCCCCCCCCCGGTAGAATCTAGAGGACCAAAGTATAAGTTTACGATTCAAGCCGGAGCATTTTCCAAAGAAGATAATGCCGCATCATTAAAATCCAATTTTGATAAAGCAGGATTATTTTCTGAAGTAAAAGTAAAACAGGTCGCAGGAACTGTATTTCACGTTGTTTACGTTGGGAGATTTATTACTAAAGAAGAAGCTGAAAATTTTTTAGTAACAATAAATGATAAGTTTAATTTGAGCGGAAGAGTTACAGAAATTCCAAAGGAATAAACTTTGGCTGATTTATTTTTTGTCGGTACCAGTTCGGGCAAAACATCTACCACACGTAATCATTCATCAATACTTATTTCTACAACTAATTATAATTTATTAATTGATGCTGGAGATGGGATTCCTAAAGCATTTCTTTTATATAATATTGATTTCAATTCAATAGATGGGGTTCTAATAACTCACCTTCATCCGGATCATTATACCGGTTTAGCATCATTGATTGTACAAATGAAAATGTACAATAGGGAAAAGAGCTTAGACCTTTATATCAACGCCGAATTGAAAAATACTGTTAAAAATTTTCTAACTGATTCTTATTTATATCCGGATCGGTTGGGTTTTGGAATTGAATACCGTTCGTTTAGTGAAAATATTTCTATTGATGTATCTGAGGAAATTAGTTTTATTGCCCGTAAAAATTCACATCTAGCTTCTGTTTCCGAATTAAAGGATAATTCCGAACAAAGTTTTTCCTGCAGTAGTTTTTTATTAAATATTGGAAGTAGAAAAATTTTTTATACATCCGATGTTGGTTCGGAAAAAGATCTTTCTTTGTTCGATGATAATAAGTATGACTTTCTTATAAGTGAAATTACACATGTAGATCCGAAAGAAATTATTAATAAATCAGAAAACGATAATTTTATAAGGCAAATTATTTTCACGCATTACAGCGACGAAGATGTTGTAGAAACCAAAAAATTTATAAACAATTTGAACAAAGATCTAAAATCCTGGGTAATTTTAGCGGTTGATGGATTAAAAGTGGAACTCTGACAATATTACCTCTTTTTCACCTTCCCCGAGAGAATTATTTTATTATATTTGAATTGAAGAGAATTTTGATTCTTTTAAGAATACGACATTTTGTCATCGAAAATTTATAATAGACTTATGACAATAGAAGAATTCAAAAATAAAAACAGTATAGTTGGCAGATCGTCTGAGATAAATGATATTACAGATATTGTTATGCAGGTTGCTCCTTCAGATATAACTGTGCTCATTTACGGAGAAAGTGGTGTAGGTAAAGAAATATTTGCTTCTGCCATTCATAATGCGAGTTCACGGGCGGACAAAACTATGGTGACTGTAAATTGTGGAGCTATTCCAGAAGGCATCCTTGAGAGTGAATTATTTGGACATAAAAAAGGTTCATTCACCGGTGCAGTTGAGAGCAGGAAAGGATATTTTGAAATTGCTGACGGCGGTACATTATTTCTTGATGAAATTGCTGAGATGCCTTTAACTACGCAGGTAAAGTTATTAAGAGTAATAGAGACTAAAGAGTTTATGAAATTAGGCGCAGAAACAGTTACAAATGTTAATGTAAGAATTATTGCAGCTACAAATAAAGACTTGCAGGAAGAAGTGAACAAAGGCAGGTTTAGGGAAGATCTTTATTTCAGATTAAAAGCTGTTACGTTAACAATTCCACCATTGAGAAATCGCAAAATTGATATTGAAGAATTGGCAAAGCACTTCATACATAGCTATTCAACTGAAAATAAAATAAACGAACCTGTTTTAGCCGATGAAGCATTGCAATTATTGTTAGAATATCCTTGGCCCGGTAATATCAGAGAATTAAAGAATACGATTGAAACGGCAATTGCTCTTAACCGAAGTGGCAGACTTGAGGCTGATTCATTTGTTTCTCTCGTTGCCGATGAAACCAATACATATGAAAAAAGAAACCTGCCGATCTTTTTAAGAAAAACTCCCGAGGAAGCGGACAGGGAATTGTTCTATCGGGCCTTGTTTGAAATTAAAAAAGATCTGATGGAACTAAAGGATTTGATTATTCACAGGCAGGGTGAAGTTTCAATTAATGGTGGAGTTAAGGATGAAAAAGAGGTCCTTCCGCTTGATGAAATGGAAAGAGATGCCATAAAGAATGCGCTCGAAATTACTCGTGGAAGTAAACGGAAAGCTGCCCGGTTGCTTAACATAAGTGAAAGAACTTTGTATCGAAAGATTAAGGAATATGAATTAAGTTAGATGTTAAAAACAAGACAAATATATCATTTTTTAACAAAAAAAGGACTTTGGTATCCAGCAATACTCTTGTTAATAGTAGCTTTGATGATTAATTTTACGGGGTGTTGCACGTACTCTTTTACAGGTTCATCGGTACCTCAACATTTAAAAACCATTGCAATTCCGATTGCTGAAGACAGAAGCGGTGCCGGAATTTCCGGATTGAGAGAATCGCTGACACAACAGCTTATCAATCAATTCATTGATGATAATTCTCTTCAGGTAACTGATCGTACCAAAGCTGATGCCGTACTGGAGTGTACAATTGTTTCATTTACTGATGCACCGTCGATAGTTAGTGCAGGTGAGAACGTAGATCAAAGACGTGTTACTATTCAGGTTCAGGTAGCATATAAAGATTTGGTAAAGAGAGTTACTGTTTTTGATAAGAGCTTTACAAATTTTGGTGATTATAAGCCGGGTGAAGCAAGCAACGATAGAGTACAGGCAACGGAAACAGCAGTGACAAGAATAGCAGAAGATATTTTGCTTGCTGTAGTTTCCGGATGGTAAACATTATAAAGGATTATAGAAATGGATGATGCGGTTCTAATAGGATATTTTTTCTCACTCTCAATTTTATTCATATTCGGTCTTCACGGTTTTGTTATGCTCTTTTATCATAAAAAATACAGAACTGTCCAGCCAAAACCCGATCCCGATTTTAAATTTAAAGACATCGTCACGATTCAACTGCCTCTGTTCAACGAATTGTATGTGGTAGAACGATTGATAAATGCAGTTTGTGAAATTGATTATCCGAAAGATAAACTGGAGATCCAGGTACTTGATGATTCCACTGATGAAACTGTTGATATAGCATCACCAATTGTTGAACTGAAGAAAAAAGAAGGCTTTGATATTACCTACATTCACAGAAAGAACAGACAGGGATTCAAAGCCGGTGCACTTAAAGAAGGATTAAAAATTGCAAAAGGCGAATACATAGCAATCTTTGATGCGGATTTTATACCCAGTCAAAATTTTCTTAAAAAAACTCTCCCGTACTTTGGTGATGAAAAAGCTGGAATGGTTCAAACAAGATGGGAACATTTAAACGGAAATTACTCAATACTTACCCGTGCACAGGCTTTAGCTCTTGATGGTCATTTTGTGATTGAACAATCCGTAAGAAATAAAGCTGGTTTCTTTATTAATTTTAATGGAACGGGCGGTGTTTGGAGAAAACGATGTATTGAAGATGCGGGTAACTGGCATTCCGATACACTTACTGAAGATCTTGATCTTAGTTATCGTGCACAATTGAATGGCTGGAAATTTATTTTCCTTAAAGATTTTACTTCACCGGCTGAACTCCCTTCTGAAATAAATGCATTGAAAGCACAACAATTCAGATGGACAAAAGGAGCGATTGAAACAGCAAAAAAAATTCTTCCGATGTTATGGAAATCTAAGGTTCCATTACGTGTAAAATTGCAATCAACATTTCATCTGACAAATAATATTGTATTTCCGTTTATTTTACTTGCTGCGATTCTCAATGTACCGTTAATCTTTATAAAAAACAGCGGTTCACATGAATTATACTTTGCATTAATGTCTCTTTTTGTTTTGGCTTTCATCAGTACATTTCTTTTTTATCTTTATTCGCAAAAAGATGTAAGATCAGACTGGCGCAAGAAGATTGTCTTGTTCCCGCTTTTTATGGCAGGCAGCATGGGTTTTGCTATAAATAATTCACGTGCAGTTTTTGAAGGCTTACTGAACCGTAAAAGTGAGTTTGTAAGAACACCGAAATTTAAATTAGTAGATGGTAAGGAAACTTGGGCAGGTAAAAAATATCTTAATAATAAGATAGGTTTTTCTGTTATTGTTGAAACCATAATGGCTGTTTACTGCCTCATCGGTGTTGCATCAAGTATTTATTTTTTAGAGATAGCAGCCTTACCATTTCATCTTTTGTTTTTCACTGGATTTTCATTTGTTGCCATCACTAGTATAAAGCATGCATTATCACATAACTTCTAAGCATAATATTGAGCGATATTGCAAAAAAAATATTTGATAAAAAGATCAGTCTGATCTATGAGTATAATAAAAACTCTTCTCTTTTCGTAAGAATGGCTAATGCTGAGCTTGAGAACAACAATGTTGATAATGCCGTAAAAATACTTCAAAACGGATTAAGAATATTCCCTGATTACCCGGTAGCTTATATATTGTTGGGAAAAACTTATGCATTAATGGGTGGATATGATAAAGCAGAAGAATATTTTAAAAGAGGAGGTGAAATACTGGGTTCCAGTGAGACATACAGACATTATCTTAATGAAATTAGCGTTCTAAAAAAGAGAAGATCGCTATTTAAATCAACTTCGGGCAGAACTATTCCTCGTTCTCCTAAAGTTTCGATTAAGTCTGAGGATGAAAATAGTTTATTTCACCAGGAGAAAAAAACAAGTTCTGTTGAGAAACTTACTTCATCTATTGACGAAAAATTAGATCAACTTGCTAAAGAATTATCCCAGGCAAAAATTTCAGCGAATAATCAACCCGACATTAAACAAAAAGATTTTCTCAATCAGATAACCAATGATAATATGTTGGTGTCTGAAACTTTGGCGAAAATATATCTTGCGCAGAACGAGTATAACGAGGCAATAAAAGTTTATGAAAAATTACTTAAAAAAGATTACGACAAGTACGATTATTATACAGGGAAGATTCGGGAAATTCGTACTAAAATAGATTCTTAGTTGCTGCGGTCACATTACTATTTCATAATTTCCTATCAAAAGAACATTTCTTTTATTAAATGAATATTACACACATAAAGGAAAAAATACGTAGAGAATTTTATCAGAGAGATGTCTTAACTGTTGCAAAAGAATTACCCGGGAAGATTCTTGTAAAGAAAAAGGGTAAAAGCTATTTATCAGGAAGAATAGTTGAGGTTGAGGCTTACGATGGAGAAATTGATCAGGCTGCTCATTCATACCTAGGTAGAACAAAAAGAAATGAAATAATGTTCGGAGAAGGCGGTTATCTTTATGTTTACTTAAGTTACGGTGTTCATTTTTGTTGTAATGTCGTAACAGGAGTTAAAAATAAAGGCACAGCAATTCTAATCCGTGCTGTTGAACCTATTGAAGGAATAGGTATTATGTCTAAAAACAGGTTTGGGAAAAAATCATTGACTGAAAAAGAAATGAACAACCTCACAAGTGGACCAGGAAAAGTATGCAAAGCGTTCGGCATCGGAATAAGTCATTACGGTATTGATTTAACCGGAGATAAAATTTTTCTTCTAAACGCCGATTTGAAAAAAGGTGAGAAAATTATTTCATCTAAACGAATCGGCATTACAAAATCTGCACATCTGCCATGGAGATTTTTTATAAAGAATAATCCTTACTTATCGCGGAAATGAAAGAGCCTCGAAATATATTGATCGTAAGAACAGACCGAATTGGGGATGTTGTACTTTCTCTACCCTTGGCCGGTTTGATTAAAAAACATTTTCCAAATTGTAAGGTTACTTTTCTTCTGAGAAATTATACAAAAGAATTAGCGGACAAACATCCCTTTATTGATGGAGTGCTAGTTCTGCGGGAAGAACAAGAAAAGATTTTATTACGTGCAAATGTTAAAATGTTAAGGGAAAAAAGTTTTGATACTTGTATTGTTGTCTCTCCCACATTTCTTACTGCTTTAATGGTTTTTTTATCGGGAATTAAAAAACGTGTTGGTAGTGGGTATAGATTATATTCATTTTTGTTTAACAAGAAAGTATTTGAGCACAGGAAATATGCTGATAAACATGAACTTGAATTTAATGTTAATCTTCTAAAAGAGATTGGTATCAATGAACAGGTTTCGGTTGATAATGTTAATTTTGATTTGAAGGTCAATCCAACAAGTCTTGAATTAGTTAAAAAAATATTACGGGATTCAAATATTGATCTAACTAAAAAATTAATAATCGCACATCCTGGAAGTGGGGGAAGTTCTATTGATCTTCCGGTTGAGAAATTTGCTGAATTTATAGGTAAACTAACTAAACTTGATAATATAACAGTTGTTATTACTGGTGATAAAAAGGAACAGGAAATTTGTCGTTCAGTTGTTGGTGATTCAAATGCTATAAATCTTTCAGGAAAATTCAATCTTTCTGGGATAATAGGTTTGATAAGCATGTGTAGTCTTTTTGCTTCAAATTCTACTGGACCTATACACATTGCTGCAGCGTTGGGAAAAGCAACAATTGGTTTTTACCCCAAAATAAAAGTATGTTCTTCTGAAAGATGGGGGCCTTTTACCGAAAAAAAAGCTGTTTTTAAGCCAGAAATAGATTGTTTTAACTGTTCTCGGGAACAGTGTGAAAAATTAGATTGTATGAATAGCATAGATATTGATAACGTTATAAGCGAAGCAATAAAATTATTGGCTTAATTCCAAATATGGAGATAAAATGAAAATCAACGTTAAAACATTGTTTCTTACACTTTTAATTGCAATTTCATCTGTTTTTTTGGTAAAAGGACAAAACAATAATGAAATAAGAGAACATAAAAACAACGCTTTTAAAGTAGGCGAAAAACTGAATTTCGATATCAATTACGGATTTATTACTGCCGGTGTAGCAACTATGAGCATTCCTCGTATAAAAAGAATTTCCGGAAGAGAAGCTTATTATGTTACTTTCGAGGTAAACTCTGTTCCGAGTTTCAACTGGCTGTATAAAGTTAGAGACAGGTATGAAACCTATATAGACGTTGATGGAATATTTCCTTGGAGATTTGAACAACATATTCGTGAAGGTGGTTATTCAAGAGACTTTGCTGCATTTTTTGATCAGAGGAAAGGTAAAGCTAAAACAAGTAAAGGAGAATATGATATTCCTCCATATGCAAATGATATTCTTTCGGCATTTTATTACACACGGACGCTTGATTTTTCCGATATGAAAGTGGGAGATAAATTTCATCTTCAGAATTTTTATAAGGATAAAATTTACGATCTTGATGTTGTATTCAGAGGTAGAGAAACCGTGGAAGTTCCCGCCGGCAAGTTCGATTGTATTATTATTGAACCATTGGTTAAAGAAGGTGGGCTTTTCAAACACGACGGTGATATTATAATCTGGCTTTCGGATGATGAACTTAAAATTCCTGTTAAAGTAAGAACAAAAATTATAATAGGTTACGTTGAAGCAATGCTTACTTCTTATGAAGGATTAGCAGGTAAGCTTACTGCTAAAAAATAACAAAAGAAAAACCCCGGATATACTTTTCTTCATTTTATTAAATCTTATCGCTAATTTCCAATCGATATAAAAATTACTTACTACAGATTATGTCAGAATTTGAAAATAATCCACAACAGGATGATGAAGAAGAGAAATCCCGCATTGAAGAAAAATTAAAAAGAGCCAGAGAAACTTATCCATTAATCTCACCAATAGCCGCAGCTTTTCTCGGATTGATCGGTGGATTTTTTCTTTACCAATTTGTTGGTGGTGCTCTTACGCTTGTAATATTTGGTTTTGACCTTGAAAGCGCATCGGTTGATGGTCTTCGATTAATGACAATGGCGGGAGAAATACTTTTCATTCTTCTCCCTGCTTTACTTTTTGCCAGATGGATTTATGGTGATGTTTCTGATGTTATCTCTGTTAAGATACCGAGCTGGATCGAAGTTGTTTTATTTTCAGTAGGTATCATAGTATTAATGCCACTACTTCAAAGTTATCTCTACATTCAAAATTTTATTATTGAACGGTTGGCCGCAAATGTGGAAATCATAAATTCAATCAAAACTGTTTTCGATTCTTTAAATGATATGGTGGAAAAAACTTATGGAAATCTTCTTGCAGCACATAATATTCCTGAAATGATCCTGGTTGTAATTGCTGTTTCGATTGTTCCCGCAGTTT
This sequence comes from bacterium BMS3Abin03, assembly GCA_022340715.1. Lineage (GTDB taxonomy): Bacteria > Bacteroidota > Ignavibacteria > Ignavibacteriales > Ignavibacteriaceae > BMS3ABIN03. The sequence continues at coordinate 12,926 of JAJDNK010000033.1, forward strand.
GTGAAGAAGTAATGTTTCGGGGTTACATACAAAAAAGCTTTCAGTTTAAGCTAAAACCTTTTCGGGCAGCTTTTATAACAGCCATATTTTTTAGCTTGTATCACTTCAATCCGTACGGATTTTTTCCATTAGCTGCTTTAGGATTGTACCTGGGATTTGCTGCTTATTTAAGCGAATCTCTCGTAGTTCCAATCGTTTTACATTTCCTTAATAATTTCGGTGCCGTTCTTCTTTATTTTATAGTCGGCAATGATGAATTGATAAATTCTGATGTTACTAATGCAGAAGGAATGCAGTCAAATATTTTTATATTCGTAATATTAATCTTCTTATTTACATTAGTTATCTTTGCAATAAAGAAGTATTACTCAAAAATTAGAAATGCATAGGAGAATATATGCCCGTATGTCCAAATTGTGGTTATGAATACGTTGAGGGTATAACAATGTGCCCCGACTGCAACACCCAATTAGTAGAATTCGAAGATCTTCCAAAGTTCGAAGAATTGAGTGAAAAGGATTGGGTACTGGTTTATACTTCAGGTAATGAATTTGAAGTAGAGATGCTGAAGGATGTTTTGGAAAGTGCCGGTCTGGAAGCAAGTGTTTTATCACAGAAAGATCATAATTTTCCTGCACCAGGCGATCTCTCGGTAGTTAAACTTATGGTTCGGAAACGCGATGTTGAAGCAGCACTGAATTATATCCAGGAAGCAAAACAAAATCAGGATGATACATCGGACGAATAATGCCTGTTGGAAACACAGTTACAAGAATAATTGTATCTATCATAGCGATTCCGGCAATTTTATTAGTTAGTTATCTTGGTAGCTATTATTTTATTAGCTTTTGTCTGTTGATCGGAAGTATTTCTTATTATGAGCTGTGGGTTTTTGTAAAAGATAAAAATATTAATGTAAATCTTCTGCTTGGTATATCATCGATTGTTTTAGTGATTACAAACGTCTTTAATCATTTCATAGATTTTTATTTTCTTACCATTTTAATTATAGCTGCTGTTACTCTAATTGAACTTTTCAGGAACAACGGTTCCCCGATTATCAATACCGGAACGACATTGCTTGGGATTTTCTACATCGGATTGTTTTCTTCAGCCTTAGTTTATCTCAGAGAATTGTATCCTACAGACTATGAAAAAGGTGGATTTATTATTATCTCTGTTTTGATTTCAATTTGGATTTGTGATTCTGCTGCATTTTTTGGCGGAACTGCTCTCGGAAAACATAAATTATTTCCTCGTGTAAGTCCAAAGAAAAGCTGGGAAGGGGCGGTGTTTGGACTTTTTTTTGCAGTAATTTCAATGATAATTTCCAAACTTGTTTTACTCGATTTTTTATCTTGGAAAGATGTTATTATCATTGGTTTAATAGTGGGTGTGATTGGACAAGTTGGGGATCTTATAGAATCATTATTTAAACGCGATGCCGGAGTAAAAGACTCTTCCGCATTTATTCCGGGTCATGGTGGAATATTTGATCGTTTCGATTCTCTTCTTTATACAGGCCCCATCGTTCTGCTATATTTAAAATATCTGGTTTAGCCTATTAATTTTTTCAGGTTATGAGTAATAAAAATAAAGTAAGTGTTATTACACTTGGTTGTTCAAAAAACATTGTTGATTCTGAACGGTTGATGAAACAGCTTCAACTTAATAAGGTTTTGTTAATGGAAGATCCAGAGGACGCCGATACCGTAATAATTAACACATGTGGTTTTATTGAAAGGGCAAAAGAAGAATCGATAAATACGATATTAAATGCTGTTAGTTTGAAGAGCAAAGGTAAGCTGAATAAAGTAATTGTGGCGGGTTGTCTTTCACAAAGATATAAAGAAGAGTTAGCTAAAGATATACCTGAAGTAGATGTATATTTTGGAACCGAGGATTACGAAGGAATACTTAAAGAACTTGGCGGAGAACTTAAATACAATCTTCTTGGTGAGCGACTTTTAACTACCCCTTCTCACACAGCTTATCTTAAAATTTCCGAAGGTTGTGATCATCCATGTTCTTTTTGTGCAATCCCATTGATACGTGGCCAGCATAAATCGAAGCCAATGGAAGACCTGATAAAAGAAACCGAATTTTTGGCTAACAACGGTACTAAAGAACTTATTATTATTGCACAGGATACTACTGATTACGGAAAAGATATTTACGGTAAAAAAAACCTTGCTGAATTATTAAAAACACTAAGCAAAGTTGTTGGAATAGAATGGATAAGACTAATGTATGCCTATCCATCAAGATTTTCGACCGATGTTATGGAAGAAATTGCATCGAATGAAAAAATTTGTAATTATGTAGATATTCCTTTACAGCATATTTCGGATAATGTTCTTCGCTCAATGAGGCGTGGTGTAACAGCAGCGCAAACTAAAAAATTATTAAACCGACTCCGTTCTAGTATTCCTGCTTTAACTTTGCGAACAACATTATTAACCGGTTATCCGAATGAAACAGAAGATGATTTTAAAGAATTGTGCGATTTTGTTGGGGAAACACGATTCGACAGGATAGGAACTTTTACTTTTTCAGTTGAGGATAATACTTCAAGTTATATTCTGGGTGATCCGGTTCATCAAAAAATAAAAGAAGAAAGAAGAGATATTTTGATGGAAATTCAAAAAGACATTTCAGCAGAATTAAATTCAGCTTTTATTGGGAAAAAACTTAGGATTTTAGTTGAAGCTAAAGAAGGAGATTTCTATATTGGAAGGTCATACAGGGATGCACCTGAAGTGGATGGCGAAGTATTAATCCCAAATAAAAACAATATATTAACACCGGGAAACTTTTATGATGTTAGGGTGTATGATTCGAATGAATATGATCTGTTTGCTGATGTTATCTAAAGTAAATGGAGTATAAAATGAAAACAATAATATTTTTTTTAGTAATATCATTTATCGGCAGTATCAATGGACAGATTGATAAAACGGATAAAATCTCTAATGATCATATTCGGTTCTATCAGGACTTTCTAAATTTTGCCGGAGGGAATAAAACTAGATTGGATGTTTTCATACGTGTACCTTTTAGAGAAATTCAGTTCGTTAAATCAGGTACGGGTTACGAGGGCGGATATTCTGTAACAGTTTCTATTTATGATGAAGATAAATCTACTCTGGTTCAGGAAAAATTATGGAATGAAAGTATTACACTTAAATCATTTGAGGATTTATCGTCCGGACAAAATTATAATCTGAGTTATCGTTCTTTTGAACTGCCGCCCGAAAAGTATTTTATTAGAACTGCTGTTACCGATAAAGATTCTCGTCAGGAATATACTGCTGAAAGTTTCTTTGTGGTTAAAGATTTTTCTAAAGAACCTTCTGTGAGTGATATTATGCTCATAGCACGTAAAACGGTAGTTGACGGGAATAATAAAATCATTCCTAATGTTACTAGGGATATTGTAAGTTCAGAAAAAGGTATAAATATATTTTACGAAATATATTCTGACTCAGCCGAAACGAGAGAATTGGAATATGTGATTTCAAAAGATAAAAACGATGATGTTGTGTATTCTGAAACCAAAGAACAGGAACTTAAAGCCGGGACAACACAAATATTCTATACTTTTTTTGACACGACTTTATCTCTCGGCACTTACCATCTTTCTGTATATATGAAAAAAGCAGATGGGGATTCCGTTTTAGGAGCCACAAAAAAAATCTTCTCACGTATAGTGGGTTTACCAAATAATATCGTAGATATTGATAAAGCCATTACTGAGTTGGTTTACATTGCAAGTCCGGAAGAGATAGGAAAAATGGAAGATGGAAAAAATGAAAAGGAGAAGACAAAAAGATTCCTGGAATTCTGGAAAACTAAAGATCCTTCACCCGGGAATGAACAAAATGAAGTGTTTGAAGAATATTACCGACGGGTAGATTATAGCAACAAAAATTTTTCCCAGTATATGGATGGATGGAGATCAGACAGGGGAATGGTATATATAATCCTCGGTGCACCAAATAATATAGACCGGCATCCGTTTGAATATGATTCTAAACCGTATGAAGTCTGGCAGTACTACGAATTAAACAGGAGTTTTGTTTTTGTGGATGAAACAGGATTTGGCGATTACCGCCTGACTACACCTTTGTATGGAGATTTATTCCGCTATCGTTATTAAAATTTTATAATTTGAAATGCATTTTAAAGCTTGCTGTTGTTGATGGCAAGCTTTTCTTTTTTATTTTAAAAGTATGGTTTTAACAGTAACTATAAATCCACTACTTGAACACAGGCTCACTTATTCCCGGACCGTGATGAATGAAAAAAACAGGGAAGGTAAATTATCTTTTGCAGCAGGTGGGAAGGGAATAAATGTATGCAGGCAATTAAAACAACTTGGTGTTCAGAATATTGCTTTAACATTTTCAGGTGGAACGTTTGGTAAACTTTTCAGGGAAGCTATCAAATCGGAAGGACTGGATTTTTCATTGATCAATGTTTCTTCAGAAACTCGTGTCTGTCCGGTTATTATTGATTCAGGGAACAAAAAAGCTTCTTACTATTTTCCTGTTAACCCGATTATCATGAAAGAAGAGAAAGAAAAATTCATACTGCAGATGGAAAAGATGATCAAGAATTGTGAAATTGTTGTTTTTTCAGGTAGCTCGCCTTGTAAAGAAACCGAAGATATTTTCCCAATAGGGATTGAAATGGCAAAAAGGTATGATAAGATATCCATTTGCGATACATATGGGAATCACCTTAAGGAATCATATTATGCAGCGCCAAGAATAATTCACAATAATATTGAAGAAATAGAAAGCTCTTTATCAATAAAATTAGAAAATGAAAAAGATAAACTCGATTTTCTTGACTCACTTTACAATTATGGAATTAAACAAACCTTCCTCACAGATGAGGCAAATGATTTTTATTCTTCTAATTTTGACTTTCATTATAAAGTAACTGTACCTAAAATTGATCTGGTTGATTCCACCGGAAGTGGTGATTCATTTGTTGCAGGTATTGCATATGGATGGCATCATAACCTGACTTTTACGGAGCAGATAAAATTTGCCGTTGCACTGGGATCAGCTAATGCCGAAACATTTGATGTTGCGATTATTTCAAAGGAAAAAGCTGAGGAATTAATAAATCTTGTGGAAGTTGTCTCGGTTGGTAAAAAAATGAAAATAATTGATGACTCGCCCCATTAAATATTTTTTTCTGTTTCTACTCTATCCTTTTGTTCTGAATTGCCAGGTTATTAATAGAATTGAAATAAATAATAACTCTGTTTTCGAGGACAACGAAATAATATCCTGGGCTTCGATTGCGGAAGGAATGAAAATTTATAAAGGGCTTATTGATACAGTAAAATCCCGTGTTGCTTACAATCTTGGTCTCAATGGATATTTCAATTCTGATTTTACAGGTACTGAAATAACATTATCCCCCGATTCTTCTAACGCCGATATTATAATTTCTGTAAACGAAGGAAAACCAACTTATATAAACCAGGTAAATTTTAGCAGCAAGGATTCTCTCAGACGTAAAGAATTTCTTCCGGAATTTGAATTTTTAAAAGAGCAGGTATTCGATAAATACCAGATAGAAGAATATATTAATGATGCATTGACTGATCTTGAAAATAACGGTAATCCCTTTGCTATCTTCAGAATATCATCTATCCATTTTTTTGAAGATTCTCTAAGCGATAAACATTTCGCAGATTTATACATAAAATTAAACACAGGGCAACGAAGTAAGATAGACAGGATAGAGGTAAAAGGAAATACATCTACAAAAGATTTTGTTATAATTAGAGAATTAAGAATCGAAATGGGTGAATTGTATTCTCAGGAAAAAGTCGGAGAGCTTCCCAAAAGATTGAACCATTTACAATTTTTCGAACCCATTGCAACTCCGCAGTTCTATTTTGATTCGAAGAATAATGGTGTGCTTCTTATCACTGTTAAAGAAAGACAAACAAACAACTTCGATGGAATTATTGGATATATTCCATCTGCTAACGATAATGAAACCGGATATGTAACAGGACTGGTAAACGTTTCTCTCAGAAATCTTTTTGGAACAGGACGTGCGGCGGCATTCAGATGGCAGAAGCTCAACAGGAATTCACAGGAGCTTGAAATAAAATATCTTGAGCCATGGTTGCTTGGCTTTCCGCTCAATCTTAATGGTGGATTTTACCAGCGACAGCAGGATACAATTTATGTTCAGAGAAGATTTACAGCCGGATTGGAATATCTTGCAACTGAAGAAGTATCCGCTTCAGTTTTTATATCAACTGAATCGGTTATTCCCACTTTAACTGAAGAGCCGGTTTTTACGGTTTATAATTCTTCTTCATTTACATCCGGTTTAAGTTTGAGAATAGATACAAGGGATGATCCGCTTGCACCCACATCCGGAATTTTGTTCGATAATTCATATTCATTCAGCAGGAAAAGTATTAATGGCCCTATAGAATTTATCACACCCGGAATGGTAACGAAAATCAATCTTCAGCGTTATGAAGTAACTCTTGCCTTTTTTTACCAGTTATTTAGGAGGAATGTTGTTGCTCTTGCGCTAAACGGTAAAGAATTGCGCGGACCTTTTTTCGAACAAAGTGATCTTTTTAGATTGGGTGGTACTAAATCTTTAAGAGGTTACCGTGAAGATCAATTCCTGGGCAACAGGATTTTCTGGTCTAATCTGGAATACCGTCTTTTCCTTTCTAATAGAACTTATGCTTTCCTGTTTTTCGATACAGGTTATTATTTAAGAAATGCAGATGTTGAAAGAAGCATTGCTAAGCAGGAAGGTTTTAAAATCGGTTACGGTCTGGGAATAAATCTCCAAACAGGCATAGGAATGCTGGCAGTAAGTTATGCATTAGCAAAAGGAGATTCTTTCAGTAAGGGTAAAATTCATTTTGGAATAATAAATGAGTTTTGATTTGCGCATTCGTTACTTGGATTTTCGTCATAATTCGATCTCGGTTTTAGAATACATAAATCCCTTCTTATATTAGAATTATAATTTTTAAGTAGTCAATGAACTTCATTTTAAAAATTTATTATTATATTCTAATAACACGTCCGCTTAATATAATCATAACTCTTTTAGTAGTTATAGTCGGCGCTTTAATTAGCAAAGGGGAAACTTACGAAACAACCAATATTATCCTTGCCGGAATCTCCGCCATATTAACCGCGGCCGCAGGTAATATTATAAATGATATCATCGATAAAAATGCGGATAAGATAAATCATCCTGTACGGATAATTCCTTCGGGTAAATTAAGTGTTAAGCAAGCCGGGATAGAATATTTCTTTTTGGTAATTGCGGCTTGTGTTATCTCATCTTTTATAAACCAGTTGTCATTTCTTATAGTTTTTCTAACTTCTGTTCTTCTTTTTTTATACTCTAATATTCTCAAACGAATTCCCCTGCTTGGAAATATTACTATTGCATATCTGACCGGCATGGCATTTATTTATGGAGGCGTTTCAGTCGGGCATCCGCGTGCAGCTCTGATTCCTGCTCTGTTCGCTTTTATGATTAATCTCATCCGGGAATTGGTAAAAGATATACAGGATATTGATGGAGATAAAAACGTAGGTATAAAAACATTTCCTATAAAATTCGGAATTGATAGCACAAAGTATTTAATAACATTTTTTGTAATTCTTCTTATCCTTACAACGTTTATTCCTTATGCTTTTGATATTTATAAGATAGAGTTTTTTATTCTTGTGATGATAGTAGTTAATCCAATTTTAATTTTTTTCTTAAAACTGTTATACAAAAATGATTTTACTGCTAACTTGAATAAGTTAAGTAATATGTTGAAATTGGATATGGTTTTTGGTTTACTCGCAATATTTCTTGGTGTATGAAACATTTTGATAATAGTTTTCTATCGGAACAAATTGAGCTTATTGCCGGCGTAGATGAGGCGGGTAGGGGACCTTTAGCAGGACCCGTAGTTGCAGCGGCTGTAATTTTTGAGCCATCAGTTTATATTGATGGAGTTAATGATTCAAAGAAATTGAGCGAGACCCAGAGAGAAAACCTTTACCCACTAATTTTAAAGAAGTCCTTGACATACGGGATTTCTGCAGTATCACCCGCCAAAATTGATAGCATCAACATACTAAATGCTTCACTACTGGCTATGTTAAACTCAATAAACAAACTTGAAATAAAGCCTGAGCTAATTCTTGTGGATGGCAATAGGGCTTTCAATTGTAACATCCCGGTAAGAACAGTTATTAAAGGTGATGCAAAATCTTTTTGCATTGCTGCGGCATCTATAATCGCAAAGGTAACCAGAGACAGACTTATGAAAAGACTTGCTGGTTATTATCCTGCTTACAGATGGGAGAAAAATAAAGGTTATCCAACAAAACAACATATTGAAACGTTGAAACTTGTTGGACCTTCGCCTTTACACAGAAAATCTTTTCTTCGAAAGATATTAGAAGTTAGTGAACCGGAATTAAAGCTTCAGCATGTTAAAGAAGAATGAGATTAAGTAGAGAAGAACTTGCTAAAAAGGGGGAACAAATAGCTGCCGATTTTCTTGAAGAAAAAGGATTTGAAATTATTGAGCGAAACTATAGGTACGGCCACGGTGAATTAGATATTATTGCTGTTGATCCAAGTGATGGTTTCACGGTTTTTGTTGAAGTAAAAACAAGACAGAATCTTTATTTCGGCGAACCTGAATATGCGATAACAAAGAGTAAACAACGACAGGTAAAAAAAGTTGCGGAGTTGTATTTGTATGATAAAGAGATCGAGAATGTTAATTGTCGTTTCGATGTTATTGCAATTCTACTTGAAGATGATGACAATCCTGTTATAAATCATTATGAAAATGCATTTATGTAAATGAAGTTTATCAATATATATATAAATTTTATAGATAAGCTGAATGATAAGATAGGATCGATAACATCTTGGCTCACAGCTTTGCTGGTTTTGGTTGTGAGCTATGATGTTATCGTACGTTATTTAGTTGAAGAAAGCAGTGTTGGTCTTCAGGAATTTGAATGGCATCTGTTTTCTCTAATATTTCTTTTATCTGCAGCTTATACATTAAAAATTGATGATCACGTAAGAGTTGATGTTTTTTATACAAAGTTTTCGCCAAGGAAGCAGGCGTGGATAAATTTTTTAGGCTCAATATTATTTTTAATCCCGTTTTGTATAGTTGTTATTATTGCTTCACAGGATTTTGTCTCTTTATCATTTCGCATTAATGAAACCTCTCCTGATGCCGGTGGACTTCCTGCACGGTTCATTTTAAAAGCTTTCATTCCAATTTCATTTTTCCTTTTACTTCTGCAGGGAATTGCACTCGTATTTAAATCTTTTCTGAAATTAAAAGAAAAAGACTGAACCTATGGAGTGGCTTCCTTTACTATTCTTCTTAACAGTTCTTATATTTTTACTTTTAGGGTATCCTGTCTCCTTTACGCTGGGCGGTATCTCGGTTATCTTTGGATTGATAATGTTCGGCACTGATTATTTTAACTTGCTACCACTCAGAATCTGGGGAATAATGTCCAACTATGTTTTGATTGCTGTTCCTCTTTTCATCTTTATGGGTATTATGCTTGAACGTTCAGGCATTGCGGAAGAGCTTCTCGAAACCATGGCATTACTTTTTGGAAAGTTGAGAGGCGGATTGGCTGTTTCAGTATTAATGGTTGGAGCGATGCTTGGAGCATCAACAGGTATTGTTGGTGCAACTGTTGTTACAATGGGTGTTCTTAGTCTTCCAGTAATGTTGAAACGTGGCTATGAAACTAAAGCTGCTACGGGAATTATAATGGCATCCGGTACACTCGGACAAATCATCCCGCCGAGTATTGTACTAGTTCTTCTAGGAAGCATACTTAATGTACCTGTTGGCAATCTTTTCGTAGGTGCGGTTATACCGGGAATCATCCTAGTGCTTTTATTTTTTATCTGGATTGTAATTCAGACAATAATAAAGCCAAAAGCTTTACCTGCAATGCCGGATGAAGAGCTTGAAAAATTCAAGGGCGTGGGTAAATTCAAAAGAATACTTAATGCCTTTATTCTTCCGTCACTACTAGTTCTTGCTGTTCTCGGTTCTATATTTGCAGGTATCGCATCACCAACTGAAGCTGCAGCAGTCGGTGCTCTAGGCGCTACAATCTTAACAATGCTTAAAGGAAGATTTAATCTTTCAACATTAAAGGCAGTGATGTTGAAAACAACTTCAATTACTAGCATGGTATTTATGATTTTAGTTGGCGCTACTGCGTTCAGTCTGGTGTTCAGAGGAATGCATGGTGATCGCTATTTGGCTGAATTAATACTTTCTGCAGAACTGGAACCGCATTATTTCCTCGCAATCTCTTTGCTTGCCATTTTCATCTGTGGTTTCTTTATTGATTTTATTGAAATAATTTTTATTGTTGTTCCTATCATCGCTCCTATATTTGAAAGTATGCATATCGATCTTTTGTGGCTCGGTATTTTAATCGCAATGAATTTACAAACCTCCTTCCTTACACCACCATTCGGCTTTACGATATTTTATTTGAAAGGAGTAGCACCCAAAGAAGTGACTACTTCACAGCTTTACAAAGGTGTAATTCCGTACGTTATAATTCAACTAATCGCTTTATTTATTATAGTTCTGTTTCCCCAGTTAGTCTTATGGCTTCCAAAGTTGATTGGAGAATAAGAACAGGAATTCTTTCATCTAATCATCTGTAATTTCTTTCTGATATTTTAAACCAGTCGTACATATTCATTTTAAAAGAATTAAATGATTCATACGCTTTTTTACTCATAGAATCTTTACCGGTTATCTCTTCCATTACTTCATCAGTATACGCTTTTAATTTATTTAAAACAGGTTCCGAGAATTCACGGAATTCAACTCTACCTTCTTTTTTCATTTTTAAGTAATATTCCATGTTCTTTTGATCGAATGCTGAAAGCATCAACGTATTTACAGCTCCCGAAGCCACAGTAATGATATTTTTTAAATCGTTCGGAAGTTTCTCAAAAGCTTCCCTATTAACCATTAGTTCCATCATTGATGCAGGTTCATGCCAGCCGGGGTAGTAATAATATTTTGCTATTTTATGAAATCCCATTAAATAGTCGTGATATGGTCCTATCCATTCGAGCGCATCGATTACACCACGTTCTAGGTTGGTATATAATTCTCCACCGGGTGAAAGTATTGATGAAGCCCCGGTTTTTGTAATCACTTTACCACCAAGTCCGGGAATTCTCATCTTTAGTCCTTTAAAATCTCCAATGGAATTAATCTCTTTATTAAACCATCCGCCCATCTGTCCTCCGGTATTTCCGCATGGGAAAGGATAAAGATTAAAATCTGCATAAAGTTCTCTCCACATTTCCAACCCACCACCGAAAAAGTGCCAGGCATACATTTGTCTGGCGGTCATTCCAAACGGCACACTAGAAAAAATCTGTGCAGCAGGTAACTTCCCGGCCCAGTAATATGGAGCACTGTGTCCCATTTCGGCCACTCCACCGGAAACTGCATCAAATACTTCGAGTGCAGGAACTAATTCTCCTCCGCCATAAACCTGTATTCTCATTCTTCCATCAGAAGCTTCAGCTATCCACTTTGCAACTTTTTCAGCATATTCACCAAGTATGGGAAATCCGGGAGGCCATGCGGTTACCATCTTCCAGTCGTAAGTTTCATTGGTGTTTATGGAAACAGTTTTATTTTCTTTCTTTGTATTGCATGCTGCAAGCAATCCGGTTGAGGCGGCAACGGCAGCAATTGAGGCACCTTTTATAAAATCTTTTCTCTGAATTTTTTTCATTTGAGTTTCCGCTTAAGTTTTTTTTGATAGAGATATAATTCAAAATATTAAATTATTGATAATTATTCTATCAGTTAATTAATAATCACACTTTTATGATATTTTACCAAAGTAAATATCTGTTTTGGTTTATAAATTATAAGAACGACCATTCAAAAAGTTTAATTTCTAAAATTATATATCGCTTAGGAATGGATATCGGTTTATTTTTGATGTTTGAACCATGGTGATCTAAACAACAAAACAGAATTCATATTCATAATCAATTTTCCTATTTTTCATCTGTGATTAGATATTCATTAAATCCGGTTATTTATCATCATTAACTTTTTTTGATGGCTTCCAGATTATACAAATTTCTCGATGTTACTGAAAAACGGCTCCAGAGTTTTTTTGAACTGCTTGCCGGGCTAACCCTTTTCTCATTTAGATTTGTAAAAGAAGTTTTTGTACCTCCTTACGAGGTGGAAGAAATACGTAAGCATATGATAGAACTCGGTATGAAAACACTGCCTATTGTCGGTGTTACCGGATTCATTATCGGACTTGTAATTACAATGCAGCTTCAGCCGGTTCTTCAAAGGTTTGGTGCTGAAGCATTCCTTCCCGGTTCTGTCGGTATTTCAATTGTTCGCGAATTAGGTCCAGTTATTACGGCATTAATATTTGCCGGAAGGGTGAGCTCCGGTATTGGTGCCGAACTAGGTTCTATGCGTGTTACTGAACAGATCGATGCGATGGAAGTTTCGGGAGTTAATCCATTTAAGTTTTTAGTTGTAACAAGAGTTTTTGCAACTACTTTCATTCTCCCGATATTAACTGTTTACGTTATCTTCATAGCACTTATAGGTGCTTACATTGCTGTAGTGCTTGTTCAGAATATGACCTGGGAATATTATACGGGCAGGGTTATTTTTTCAGTTGAATTCGGTGATGCAATACCCGGTGTTGCAAAAACATTTGTGTTCGGTTACATAGTTGGTATTGTGGGAGCTTATCTCGGTTACAATGCAAAAAACGGAACCGAAGGAGTGGGTAAAGCATCCACAACCTCTGTTGTAGTATCGTCTTTATTGATTTTAGTTTTCGATATGATTCTTGTAAAACTAACTTTATGGTTATGGCCGATTGCAAAATAAATGGTAGTAATAAAAGATTTACATAAATCGTTTGAAAACCAGGTTGTACTTAATGGTATTTCTATGCATGTTGAGAATGCACAAAACATGGTTGTATTCGGCAGAAGCGGTACGGGTAAAAGTGTTCTGTTAAAATGTCTTATTCGCCTGATGGAACCTGATGCCGGCGAAGTTACAATTGACGGTAAAGATGTTCTTAGCTTGAATCTGAAAGAACTTAACATATTAAGAAAAGATGTTGGTTTTTTATTTCAAGGTGCAGCGCTATATGATTCTATGAGTGTGAGAGAAAATCTTGAATTCCCGTTAATACGAAATTTTGAGTATACTCAGGGGAAGATTGATGAAAAAGTTAGTGAGGTGCTTGAGGCGGTGTCCTTGGAAGGTGAGATCGATAAAATGCCATCGGAACTTTCCGGTGGTATGAGAAAAAGAATTGGTCTTGCGAGATCAATAATTACAAAACCTAAATTAATGCTTTATGATGAACCGACTACAGGACTTGATCCGATCACTGCAAAAGAGATTAGCAGTTTAATATTAGATTTACAGAATGCTTATAAAATGACATCTATAGTAGTTACGCATGATCTTCTCTGTGCAAAAATAATAGCAGATAGAGCAATAGTTCTAAAAAAAGGGCATATTCATAGTGAAGGAACAATAGAGGAATTATTATCCGATAAAGATCCATTTTTGGTAGACTTCTTCAGTGATGAAGTAATAAACAAAAACGGGAGAGACTGATGGCTAACAATTTAAGCGGCGCAAAACTCGGAATTTTTATTTTTCTCGGCAGTGTATTGCTTATTGTCGGGATATTTGTGCTTGGCAATAAAGAGGCATTATTTAAATCTACTTTTACTGTTAAAGCATTTTTTCAAAATGTGGAAGGACTAAGAGATGGTGCACCTGTAAGACTAAGTGGTGTTGATGTAGGCGCTGTGAAATCAATTCGTATTATCGGCGACCAGGCAAGCACAATCGAAGTTTCAATGAGACTTCTTTCAGATGTAGCCAGGTTTATCAGGAAAGATACGGAAGCAGGAATAGAAACCGAGGGACTTGTGGGTTATAAGTTTGTTGCGTTGTATATCAAGGAAAGTGAAGCAGAACACGTTGAAGATGGAGGAACAATCCTTGCGAAAGAACCGGTAAGTTTTGCAGATGTAATTGAAGAGACACAGGGAATTATGTCTTACACAAAGGAGATGACACAAAATCTTTCAGAGATTGTGTCTAAAATAAACAGAGGTGAAGGCACTTTAGGAAAAATACTTAATGACGATGCGCTTTATTATACTACGACTGTATTGACAAAATCAGCAAGCATTAGCCTTGATTCAATTACTTCTGATTTACGCAATGTAGTTGCTGTTTTCAAGAATTTGGGTGGTGGATTGAACGAAGCCGTTACTAAGATTAATAGAACCGTTGAAAATGTTGATTCTGTTATAGTAAATGTGAAAGAAGGCAAAGGTGCCCTTGGTTCTCTGCTTGCAGAAGGGAATTCCGATGATACTGCAATAACTGCAATCATTAATGATATCAGGGAAATTACACGTGAAGGAAAGCTCGCTGCAGGTAAATTAAATGAAAACATGGAAGCGCTAAAACATAACTGGTTATTCAAGAGTTATTTTGAAGATCGCGGTTACTGGGATGCACCGCAATACGAAAATGAAATAGATAAAAAAACAAAAGAACTGAATGAAAAAATTCAGATTCTTGAAGACAAGATCAATGAATTAAAATCCTTAGACGAAAATCAACAATAATTTTTTATTAGTTAAAAAGCTTGACATAAAAACCAAAATACCATAAATTGTCTTTCGAATCATTTCATTAACTAATTGGAGGAACACCAATGAAAATCATTCGTATCAACCCACTAAAAAACGATTCCGGTGGAAAAACTGCAGCCTTCTTCGATATCGAGACTAATGATGGAATTATCATCAAAGGTTTCCGGATTGTGAATGGTGCCAATGGATTATTTGTTTCTGCTCCCAACGATAAAGGTAAGGATGGCAAATATTATGATAATGTTATCCTGCCTAATGAGATGAAAAGCGAGGTTGAGAAACAGGCAATTGAAGAATATAACAAGCTAAGCTGAGCCTGTAGAAAATCCAACAGGGGATTGGATTTTCTCAAATGAAATTTTTGAAAGAATATATTCGGTTATTATATTCAAAACAACTTTTTATTACTTAGATTCTAAATTTTATTCAAATTTCAGCTAGCAATTATGGACGAAACCATTTTTTCAAAAGTTGACGATTATTTAATTGATTTATTTTCTCTCGATGATGATGTTTTAAAGAGGGTGAGAGAATCTATTAAAGAAAATGAAATGCCGGAAATTTCTGTGTCTGCAAACCAGGGACAGTTTTTATATATGATGGCTAAACTGTGTAATGCAAAGCAAATATTAGAAATAGGAGCGCTCGGTGGTTACAGCACAATCTGGCTAGCACGAGCTTTGGATGGAAATGGAAAACTTACCTCAATCGAGCTTGAACTGAAACATGCCGAAGTTGCTAAGGAAAATATTGCACGGGCTGGTTTATCAGATAAAGTAGAAATCTTAGTTGGGGATGCTTTAAAAATCCTTCCTGAATTAGTAAAAGATAAAATGCTAACCGATTTGATTTTTATCGATGCGGAAAAAACTCAGTATGTTTCTTATTTTAATTATGCAGTGAAACTTGCGAAGAAGGGAACAGTTATCATTGCCGATAATGTTATTCGTGAAGGACAAATTCTGGAAGAAAACAGCTCTGATGAAATGGTAAACGGAGCAAAAAAATACAACGAAATGTTATCGAAAAGCGATAAGGTTATCACTTCTATCGTTCAGCAAGTGGGAAAGAAAGCATACGACGGCATGGCAATATCTATTGTAAAATAGGGGATTTTATGCAAAAAGATCTATCTTTTGATCTGCATTAAGCAAACTGGTTTACTACCTGATTTATAAACACTTCATTACAATATAATTCATTAAATTAAAAGTTCGAATTTTTAAGAGTCAATTCGAAGCAAAATAAAGTTTTTAATGTTTAATAGTAATGCCCCAACGGAAAATAAATAACAATAACAAGAAAATAATTGTTAAAGGCGCACGCGAACACAATCTAAAAAACCTCAATTTTGAGATTCCCCGGAATAAACTGGTTGTATTTACAGGCGTAAGCGGAAGCGGCAAATCTTCTCTTGTCTTTGATACAATTTATGCAGAAGGACAAAGAAGATACGTTGAAAGTCTTTCGTCATATGCAAGGCAGTTCCTCGAGAGGATGAACAAACCGGATGTTGATTTCATCCAGGGAATTAGTCCTGCAGTTGCAATCGAGCAGAAGAAAGGCTCCCGTAATTCACGTTCAACAGTTGGAACTACAACAGAGATTTATGACTATCTTCGTCTTCTGTGGTCAAGAATAGGAAAAACCATTTGCTTTGAGTGCGGTAAGGTTGTAAAGAAAGATGATACGGGAACAGTTTCCGATTGGCTGGAAACTCAACCGGACGGAACAAAATTCTATTTGGGTTTTCCTTTATACGAACACGAGGGGCATTCAGTTAGAGAAGAGATCGATTTAATAAAGAAACGGGGATTCTTCAGAGTTTTTTACAAAGGTAAGCTAATCGATCTCAATGAAGAAAAATTTCTTCCCAAGGAGAAAAAAGGAATAAACGTAATTGTAGAGAGACTAAAAGTTCCAAAAGGGAGAGTAAGAGAAAAATTATCCGACTCTTTTGAAGTAACTTTTAAGGAAGGTGAAGAAAGACTTGTTTTAATTAATGCGGAAACCAATGAAGTAAAAGAATTCAACAAGTATTATGAATGCTGTGGTATAAGATACGAAGAACCCGAACCGAGATTCTTTTCTTTTAATAATCCTTTCGGAGCCTGCCCTGTTTGCCAGGGATTCAGTAAGATAATCGGTATTGATATGAATCTCGTTGTTCCCGATCCTAACCTGAGTATAATGGATGGGGCAATTGCCCCTTTCAGATCAGCAAAGTATAGTTCTAATCTTCGGGCTCTTATACAAAATGCTAAGACTTATAACATTCCGTTACATATTCCTTTTAGGAAACTTTCAGAAGAACATATCAAGTTGATCAGGAAAGGATTCGGACGTTATAAAGGAATAGATAAATTTTTTGAAGAGCTTGAATCAAAAACTTACAAGATGCATATACGCGTTCTGCTTAGCAGATACAGGGCATATACAATCTGTACTGCATGTAAGGGTTCGCGTCTAAGAAGAGAAGCACTGCAGGTTAAAATTAATGATAAATCGATTGATGATATTGTCCGTTTGCCGATTGAAAGATCTCTTGAGTATTTCGAGAATTTGGAATTAACTGAATATGAACAACTCGTTGCCGAAAGAATTCTGAAAGAGATAGTAAAACGACTTACATTTCTTAATAATGTCGGTATCGGTTATCTTACGATGGATAGAATAAGCAGCACACTTTCCGGTGGAGAAACTCAAAGAATTAATTTAGCAACTTCAATAGGTTCATCCTTGGTTGGGACATTATACGTACTTGATGAGCCGACAATCGGACTACATCCGCGTGATAATTCAAAACTTATTAAGTTATTGAAAAATTTAAGAGATATCGGCAATACTGTTTTAGTAGTTGAGCACGATCCCGAAATGATGACGGAATCTGATTTGATTTTTGATATGGGACCAAGAGCAGGCAGCAATGGTGGAAATATAGTTGTTTCAGGTACAGTTGATGACATTAAAAGTAATAAGGATTCACTGACCGGTAAATATCTTTCGGGGAAGGTTAGTATTCCGTTACCTGCTAAAAGAAACAAATCAAAAACTAAAAGTATTGAAATCATCGGTGCAAGGGAAAACAACCTACAAAATCTAAATGTTGAAATACCTTTAAATAAGTTTGTAGTCATTACAGGCGTAAGTGGTTCCGGTAAGAGTACTTTGATTCACGATATTCTTTATTCCGGTATAGCTAAAAATTTTGGAATGGCTCCTCAGCATATAGGCAGGTACAATGATATCAGGGGTATTCAGTTCATAGACGAAATTGAAATTGTGGATCAATCGCCAATTGGAAAATCTCCACGTTCAAATCCAATAAGTTATGTAAAAGCTTTTGAACACATCCGCGAATTATTTGCTTCTACTCATCAAGCTAAAGCGAGAGGTTATAAACCGGGTTACTTTTCTTTTAATGTTCCAGGCGGAAGATGCGAAACCTGTTCAGGCGATGGATATATAAAAGTTGAAATGCAGTTTCTTGCCGATCTTTATCTTACCTGCGATGATTGTGGCGGGACGAGATTTAAGAAAGAAACAAGAGAAATAACTTATCGCGGTAAAAATCTTGTTGAGGTACTAGAAATGACAGTTGATGAGGCATTAGTGTTTTTCAAGGGTAATGATAAAATCGTAAAATATTTACAGGTTTTGTCCGATGTAGGTCTGGATTACATAAAGCTTGGTCAACCTTCGAACACACTTTCCGGTGGAGAAGCACAACGTGTTAAGCTAGCTGCACATCTTTCTGTGCAAAGAGAGAAAAAGCATACCTTGTTCATTTTCGATGAGCCTACAACAGGTTTACATTTTGATGATATTTCAAAATTGCTGGATTGTTTCCGATTACTTATTGAAAGAAACAACTCGGTAGTAATCATTGAACATAATCTTGATGTCATTAAGTGTGCCGATTACATCATTGATTTGGGTCCTGAAGCTGGTGAAAAAGGCGGACAAGTAGTAGCAGTTGGAACTCCCGAAGAAATCGTGAAAGTTGAACAATCCTGGACAGGCAAGTATCTTAAACCCTATCTTAATGGAAAAGTAAAAGCTTAGTTTTCATATTGTTTCGGATTCGAATCTCAAATTTTCCTTGTTATAATATCGTTAATTTTATTAGATTCTTGTATCCATAAAAATTTTTTTTGCATATGAGATTACTATTAGTCAATCCAAGCAGAGGTAAAAATGCCAAGGGAGATTTTTGGGATTTTAACTTCGAAAAAAGAGTGCTGGGTCAAACCAGCCTGATTCCACTTTCTTTACCAACCATAGCTGGATTATCGCCTGAAGATGTTGAAACTACAATTGTCGATGAAAAAGTTGAAGAAATAGATTTTGATGAAAAGGTTGATCTTGTTGGTATAGGGGCAATGACGCCCAGTATAAAAAGAGCTTATGAGATAGCTGATGAATTCAGGGGAAGAGGTGTTCCCGTTGTCATTGGCGGAATTCATGCATCTGTTCTGCCTGATGAAGCGATAAAACGTGCAGATAGTGTCGTTATAGGAGAAGCCGAATATTCGTGGCCTAATGTTTTGGATGATTATAAAAATGGAACGATGAAAAAATTTTACCGTTTTGATCGTTATCCGAATCTGGAAGATGTTCCCGTTCCTCGTCACGATTTGCTTAAGAGCGACAGGTACGTAATAAACCAGGTACAAACAACAAGAGGTTGTCCGTTTGATTGCGAGTTTTGTACAGTCAAGGCTTTTTCAGGGAAAGAATTCAGGCTTAAAAAAATTGACCAGGTATTAAGAGAAATCGAAGCATTAACACCACACTATAAGTTAAATGTTATGGGATACGATCTAAAATTACCCAAAACGTTACTTTTTGCCGATGATAATCTGATCGGTAATAAAAGTCATGCAAGAAAATTGTTTAATGCTTTAATCCCGCTTAGAATTTCCGACTGGTATTGCCAGTCATCAATTAATCTTGGAAGAGATAAAGAACTACTCGCGTTAATGAGAGAAGCCGGATGCCAGACGGTAATGATCGGTATTGAGAGCGTTGTGCAAAACAGTCTTAATGCAATGGAAAAGAAAATCAATAAGGTTGATGAATATTACGAGTGCATTGATAATATTCAATCTGCCGGTATTAAAGTTCTTGGCTCATTTGTATTGGGGAATGATGCTGAAGATGATTCAATTTTTGAAAAGACGGTGAAGTTTATACGCGATACAAATATGATTTACAGTATGATAAATATTCTTACACCGTTGCCCGGTACGCGTCTTTATGAACGGTTCGAACATGAAGGAAGAATTCTCCACAAGGATTGGGAACACTATAGTCTTGAATCGGTTTGCTTCAAGCCAAAGCAAATGTCGCCAGATACTTTATTAGAAGGTCGTCGTTGGGTTTACCAGCAAGTATATTCGCTACCGGATATACACGAGAGATATGAGAATTTCTTAAAACAAAAAGACAATTTGGAAGTTAAAGGTTTTGAAGAATCATTTACTAAAATGCCTTTGTCTGATAAGATATTTTCCGCAGTTATGCTGATGAAAATTCTTTACAGAGTTAATCCACAGCAAAGAAGATTTTTAATTGATATGTTGAAGCGACATTTTGCAGGAAAGGAAACTAACCTGGGAAATACAATAGCTGCTATGAGTTTTAACGATTATACTTTACGTTTAGTATAAATGCACGTTTCCATTTAAACTTTTACAATTACTTTTCCAATCGTATTCCCAGATTGAAAATATTTTAATGCGTTAATCAGTTCATTAAATTGAAAAACTTTATCGATATGCGGTTTTGGTAAATTCATTTTGAATATTTCCACAAGCATATTTCTCAATCCCTCAGGTCTATCCCATAAATAAATGAGATTAAATCCCATGATAGATCTGTTCGTATCAGAAAGTTTTAGAGGATCGATTTTGGGTCTTGTTAAATACTTATAAATCACCTTTGGATAATTTGGATAAGACGAGTGCGACATAAACTGTGCACCTCCATAAATCATAATTCTTCCTCCCGGCGATAAAAGACTAAAACAATCTTCAAATATTTTTCCTCCGATTGATTCGAGCACGATGTTTAACTCTCTTTTTCCCAATGCTTCTTTTAATTGTTCCCTGAAATTGGAATCACGTACAATAATTCTATCGTAATGTTCTTTCTTTAGGAAATCGATTTTGTTTTTACTGCCGACAGTCCCAATTGTATAAGCATTAAACTTTTTTGCAATTCGGTTCGCAAAAATGCCAACTCCGCCTGCAGCGCTATTTACTAGAACCGTGCTCTCTTCTTTAATATTTCCGAGTTCGACCAGTGAGTAATAAGCTGTAAGGGGTTGAACAATTTCTGCAGCGCCTTCTTCAAACGAATGATTCTCAGGTAGTTTTAATATGTATCTGTTATTGATGTTCAGATGAGTTGTATATGCGCCAAATCTTATTGCTCCGATAATATTATCGCCCTCCTTAAATTCATTTACATTCATTCCTTTTTTTATGATTGTTCCCGAATATTCTACACCAGGAATAAAACTTTCTTTGGGTGTTGCACTGTAAAGTCCCTGAATTGCAAACAAATCGGCAAAGTTCAGTCCGATGGATTCTACTTTGATTGTTACTTCATCTTTTGCCGGATCAGGAAGCTCTTCTTCTACCAGTTTAAGATTTTTTATTGAACCAGCTTTGTTTATCCTGTAAGATTTTCGTTTAATCATTATTAGTATTTTGATAAAAATTGTTCGTCTGATTAAGTTTAATTGTTTATTTCTTATAGTTAAAAATGGATTTAAAAAAATGAAATTCAAAATATTCCTCTTTGCAATGATTTTCCAAATAATCTTTTTTGCTGTTTTATCGTTCTCACAACAAATTTATAGTGTCGATCTCGATACAGTTAAAGCTCAAAAATTTGATATGGGAAAGATGTGGACTTTTGAACATCCACCGCTTGATTATTTTGAGATGGAATATAACTTCAGACCATCTGCTGAATGGCTGGAGAAAGTAAGAAAATCTGCATTGCGTTTTGGGAATGGTTGCTCAGCTTCATTTATTTCGGCTAATGGATTGATAATGACAAATCATCATTGTGTAAGGGGAATATTAGGCAGACTTAACCGGGATGACGAGGATTTATTACGTAATGGATTTTATGCCGAATCATTAGAGGAAGAAAGAAGAGTTCCCGGTTTATTTGTAGATGAATTGATGGTGATAAAGGATGTTACAAATGAAATCCTTGATGCAATGAATGAAGCTAAAACTGATTCTGCAAAGATAAACATTCGCAATGAAAAGATTGAAAATATTATAGAAAATGCCGAAGAGAAAAATCCTGATCTTAATTTCAGAGTAATTCCGCTGTACGAGGGTGGAAAATATTCTTTATATGGATATAAAAGATTCAACGATATCCGTTCGGTATTTGTACCAGATCTGTTCACTGCTAAGCTGGGAGGAGATTATGACAATTTTACTTATCCGCGTTATGGACTCGATTGTGCCTTCTTGCGCGCTTACGATGGAAATGGTGAACCTGCTGAAACACCTTATCATTTTAGCTGGAATGAAGAAGGTGTTGTTGAAAATCAGCCGGTGTTTGTTGTTGGGAATCCAGGAAGTACAGACAGAATAAATACGATGGCTCAGGTTAAATATGCACGTGATATCAGATATCCAATGCTCACAAGTATGTATAAAGATCTTTATGCTATTTATGACGAAATGGTACAGAAAGACAGTGCAAGGAATACAACACTTATTGCCAGACTGTATTCAATCGGGAATTCGCTAAAAGTGTACGACGGAACATATAAAGCTTTACTCGATCCTGTTTTGATGGCGAGAAAAATGGATTTTGAAAATAAATTTAAAAAGGCAGTGCAAAGTAATCCGGAATTGAACAGAGATTACGGAAATATCTGGGATGAAATAGAAAGTTCTCAGAAGGAATTATCCAAATATGCAAAGAAGAGTTTTGCGTATTCGCTAAGGTCACGTTACACGCCTTTGTACTTTTTCGTAGCCGAAGATCTTATAAAACTTGCTGAACAGTTAAAACTGCCGGATGATGAAAGAGAAGAATCTTATAAAGAAGATAATCTTGAAGAAACTATTAATAATATTTATCCCCCGAATCTTGATACAGTTTTACAAAGAAAGTTTTTACTTGTAAAAGTAAATGTAATTACCAGAAATCTGAGTAACGACAACGAATTAGTAAAAAAACTCTTTGATGGAAAAACCGGACAAGAAGCGGTCGATTATATGTTATCGAATTCAATATTAACAAATGAAGACTCTATAATCAATCTTGCTAAACGTGGAAGAGATGCTGTTTTAAATTCTGCAGATCCTTTTATTTATTTTATACTTCATACTGTAAGTGAACTCGATAGTATCAATCAAATAACTGAAAGTTTAAAAAATAAAGATGAACTGAATAACCAGAAGCTTGGTGAAGCATTATATGAAGTGTACGGAGATACTATTCCTCCCGACGCAACATTTTCTTTAAGAATAGCAGATGGAGTGGTAAAAGGATATGATTATAACGGAACACGTGCACCTTATAAAACAACATTTTATGGCTCGCTCGACAGGTATTATTCTTTTGATAAAAAATTTCCGTTTAATTTGCCAAAGTACTGGGAGAGTCTTCCAGAAGAATTTGATCTTTCAACCCCTCTGGATTTTGTGAGCACGAATGACATTGTAGGAGGAAACTCTGGAAGTCCGGTGATTAATACAAAAGCTGAAATTGTTGGTGTTGCATTCGATGGAAATATTGAAAGTCTGCCTTCACGGTTTATTTATACAACTGAAGCGAACAGAACGGTATCAGTAAATGCTCTTGGAATGATGGAAGCTATTCGTAATTTGTATAAAGCAACCCGATTGAGTAATGAAATTTTAAATGGCGGAATAGAGTAGTTTCGGAAAATCTGAATAAGAAGAATCAATTACCTGCTTTCAAAACAGTCCCAATTTGTGAAGCATCGTTAAATAATTCTTCAGTTAATATAAGATTGTCTCTGATTTTTACATCACCGTTAGAAAGACATCTTGCAAGCCATGTATTACAAGTATTGAAAAGATAATACTCTCCATTTGCTTTGAAGAATATTATCCGATCCAATCCTGCTTTACTTAGAATAATGGGTTTGGAATTATGATCTCTATAAACAGTATTGCTTATATATGTTACAATTTTTTTTAACTGTTTTTCTGAAATCTCCAGGCGTACAACTATTTCAGAAAAGTGGAAATAAGATTTTTGGGATAGAGCAATTCCTTCCATTCTTAATGTACTGGGAGTTTTAATGAATAGGGCTTTCATCGCTAAACCGGAATCGAATCCCGGATATTGATAAAATTCCGCATCACCCCAGCCAATATCAATCAGGTTATATTTCTCAAATAGTTTTGCCTCGGGAAAAATAGTTGTATCAATGGACTTGTTCTGGATTACGATTGCCGTGTGCCAGCGCTGCTTAATCAGATAGATTTCAATTTTGTCGTCATTAAATTGAGTTGTATTTTTGCTTTCAACCAAATGAGGGGAAGTATTAAGAAAAAAATATATTACGGGGAAGATTAATAATCTTAACATAATTAATCTCGGCTTTTTACTGTCATATAAATTAAAGCGAATTATTATGAGAATCATATCATCAATGAAATTTTTAATTATTTGTTATCTGCTGGTATTTAGTAATATTATTTTATCCCAATCGCAGGGGAAGTATACAATAGTTATTCATGGTGGTGCTGGTTATATTCCTGCTGATATCAGCCAGAATGTTAAGGATGCATATTTACAAGCATTAAGTGACGCATTGAATATAGGAAGAAAAATTTTAGAATCGGGTGGAACAAGCTTAGATGCTGTAGAACAGGTTATTCGTTTTTTTGAAGATGATTCAATTTTTAATGCGGGAAAAGGTGCGGTATTTACAGCAGAAGGAACACACGAGCTTGATGCATCAATAATGAATGGAAAAGATTTAAGTTGCGGTGCCGTTGCAGGGGTAAAAACAATTAAGAATCCAATCTCTCTCTCAAGACTTGTAATGGAAAAAACCCCACACGTGCTTTTCACAGGAGAAGGAGCATATAAGCTTGGTAAAAAGTTCGGAGTTGATATAGTTAATAATCATTATTTTGATGTCGTAAAAAGATACGAGCAGTGGAAAAAGAAGCATGATGAAAACGTTAAAGGTACAGTTGGTTGTGTTGCTATCGATGAATATGGAAATATTGCTGCAGGAACTTCTACCGGCGGACTTACTGATAAATGGGCAGGCAGAGTTGGCGATTCACCTTTAATAAATGCGGGAACTTATGCAAACAATAAAACCTGCGGTGTTTCCTGTACGGGACAGGGGGAGCTTTTTATTAGGAATACCGTTGCTTTTAATGTTTCCGCCTTAATGGAATATAAAGGTTTGTCGCTTCAGGAAGCGGCTGAGGAAATTATTAACAGACTGCCCGAAGGTAGCGGTGGTCTGATTGCTGTTGATAAAGACGGAAATTATGTCTTTGTTTTTAATACAAGCAGTATGCTTCGTGGTATTGCAAATGCAGAAGGAAAATTTGAAACAGCTATCTGGAAATAAACTGGAGCAAGTATGAAACCAAATCCCGGCGATTATGCACCTTATTACGATCAATATATTAGTCTTCTTCCCGATGAAGATATTTTAAAGATTTTAGAAAACCAGATGAATTCTTCCGAGGAATTTTTAAGAACATTCTCCGAAGAGCAGGGTAATTATTCTTACGCTGAAGGTAAATGGACAGTTAAAGAAGTAATTGGACATATAATTGATACCGAAAGAGTGATGGCTTATCGCGCTTTATGTTTTAGCCGGGGAGAAAAACAATCTCAACCCGGATTTGAACAGGACGATTATATTATCAACGGTAACTATAACGATAGAACTCTGGATGATTTGATAGGTGAGTTAAAAGCTGTAAGAACTGCCAACCTGATAATGTTTAGAAGTTTTTCGGATGAAATGTTAAAACGTGGTGGAATTGCCAGCGACAATAAAATAAAAGTTCTCGCTCTTATTTATATAATTGCAGGACACGAAAGACATCATATTAGGATTCTAAGAGAAAAGTATCTGCAGAAATAATTTTAAATAACTTTCTTAATTTCTTTTATTATTTTTTCTGTCGCTCCGGTATTCTCGTGAACGTATTCAAATGATATTTTACCTTTTCTTTCTCTCAGTTCTTTATCATTGAACAAAGTACGTAATCTTCGGTAGGCTTCTCTTTTTCCATAGATCATTAAACCGCCACCCCGTTTATGAAGCTGCCTGGCTTCCTGCGAGTTTTCGATTTTTGGTCCGAACATAACAGGTATTCCATAAACCGCAGCTTCCAGCACATTATGTACGTTCTGCTTAAAGCTTCCGCCTATAAATGCAACATCTGCGTAGGTATAAAGTGTTAAAAGTATACCGATCGAATCAACAATTATTACTCTTTCATCAGAATAATTATTTAAATGCGAAAACCTGATTGTTTTCAGGATACCTGCAAATTCATTTTCTATCTTTTCTAAATGAAGCAAAGTTGGTTCATGTGGCGCAATGATCAGCATTACATTTTTATCGAACTTTGCTAATTTCACGAACGCCGGCAGAATTACTTCTTCATCCTGTTCCCAGGTACTACCCGCCACAAAAACTTTTTTATTTTCAATAACAGTTTTGTTAATAAGTCTTTTATCGCGTGCCTGCATGCTTTTCTGAAGTACACGATCAAAACGTGTGTCCCCAACTACCTTTATTTTTTCATCATCGCAATTAAATAATTTAAATCCTTCAGCATCGGATTGAGATACTGTTAGAAATCCTGAAAAATTTGAATACAATGCTTTATGAAATGATTTCATAAATGGTAAGGTGCGTAAAGAATCCTTTCGCATTGTCGCATCTACAATAAATACCGGGTAATTGAGTTCTTTTAGTTTGTAAATCACGTTAGGCCAGATATCATAGCGCATCATAATTGCGAGATCGGGTTTCACAATTCTTACAAACTTATCGGCGTTGCTTTTCGTATCGAATGGCAAGTAAGAAATTAAATCTGCATAAGGATACTTCCTCGAATTTTCATAACCGGATGGTGAAAAAAATGTAATAATGATATTGACATTTTGTTCTGCTTTTAGTTTTTCTATGATTGGTTTTGCCTGCTCAAATTCTCCGAGAGATGCGGAGTGAAACCAGATATTTTTTTTCCTTGGTTTGAGCTGCTTCATTTCGACTATCAACTCTTCAAAAACACGCTTTCGTCCTTCTATTCCTTTTTTCACTTTCTGATTGATAAGTCCGAATATCTGTAAAATCAAACACAGTGTTGGAAGAAATATTACGTTATAAAAAATCGACCAGAATTTTTTCATGTAGCTACAAATGATTTAAGTTTATTATAGGCGAGCTGTGGGGAAATATCAAGCATACATTTAAAATGTTTTTTTGGACATTTATTTTTACCTATATGACTGCAGGGCCTGCATGATAGATTACTGTTTTCGAGCACAATGCTTTTAGTTTTATAAGGGAAAAAACCGAATTCGCGTACTGTGGAACCAAAGAATGCTATTACTGGTACTTTTACAGCGGTCGCAACGTGCATTAAACCGGAATCGTTGCAGAAAATTGCTTTACACGATTTCACATCCGCTGCTGTTTGCAGAATATCATCATTGTTGGAAAGATCGATTGCATTTGGCAATCCACTTCTTATTTCATTACAAAGTTGGTTATCGATCTTTCCTCCAAACAGTACAACTTGGTAACCATTTTGTTCAAGAAGTTTACTGAGCTCTATATAATAATCTGTAGACCACCTTTTAGTAAAATGTTTTGCTCCCGGACAAAGACCGATCAAGTTTGCAGTGTCACCCTCAAAGTGAAAAGAATTTCTATCGGTGAATAAATCTAATCCTTCATTATCCAATTCAAACTCACCGATAGTCTTAGCATATTTTTCAGGAACAGGCAGTGCATTCTTCAGCTTGTTTATTTTAAAATAAACAAGTAAAAATTTCCTGAAATTATTCTTGTTAAGTGAAACAATTTCAGCACCACAGTTTTTTAATAATTTTTTTGATCTGATATTATTTTGAAGATCGATAATCAGATCATAATTATTTTTTTGAATCACCGATCCGATTTTATCATTTCCATCGTTAGTGAATAAGTGAATATTATTTATATATGGATTTAGCTTTAACAGATCGTAGTATTCTTTTCTTAGCACAAAGTCGATCTCTATGTCAGGATATTTTTTTTTAATAGTCCTGATCAGGGGAGTTGTAAGTAGTATATCCCCGAGAGAGCTCAGACGTACAACAAGTAATTTTTTAACTTTTTTAAGATTCAAGATATTTAATAATTATTGAATATTGCACAAATTTATAGAAATATGCAGATCATAGCCAAACGGGTTGATGTTTGCACTTAACACATTTATTTTTACAAATGTAATTATGAGGAATTAATATGGGCTCATTACCGCCACCAAAAACAAGAGAATTTGCAGATTCGACCATTGAAAAGAAAGTGTACAATATTGTACAATGGTTCAGTACGTTTCTGCCGATAGAAAATGATAGAAACAGGCTAGGATTCGGTTTGTACAAATATATGACGGGGGAGGGCGATCCACCGGAAATACTTGTTAAAACTTCCAAGCTGAAATTGAGCGGGATTACACCAAAGGAATTTGCTGATAAGATAAGTACGGAACTCGAAAAGATTAAATAGTTTAGACGAATATTAATTTAGTTCTTTAACGATTTTTCTTTTATTCACTTTCTTTCAAAAATTTTTCAACCATATTTACATCTTATTCACTCCCAACAAATATCGGCACACGCTGATGTAAATTCTCAGGCTTGATATCAAGTATTCTTTGCTTTCCATCTATTGCCTTACCGCCTGCCTGTTCGATGATAAATGCTACCGGGTTGCATTCATACATGAGCCTTAATTTTCCATTTGGATTTCTGGAATCAGCAGGATACATAAAAATTCCACCATACAGTAAATTCCTGTGAAAATCTGCGATCATGGAACCTATATATCTTCCGGTATAAGGTCTGCCTGTTTGTTCATCTTCTTCCTGCAGGTACTTTATATATTTTTTTAATCCAGGATGCCAGTAAAGGTAATTACCTTCATTGATACTATAGATTTTTGATTTTTTCGGTGTCTGAATATTTTTATGTGAAAGAATGAATTCACCGAAAGCGGGATCTAATGTAAAACCATGAACACCATTGCCAGCAGTGTAAACCAATATTGTACTCGATCCGTAAACAACATAACCAGCGGCTACCTGTTTAAAGCCTTGTTGAAGACAATCTTCGAGTGTTCCGGGTTCTCCTGCAGGAGAAACACGACGATAAATAGAAAAGATTGTTCCTATACTAACATTCGCATCGATGTTTGACGATCCGTCCAGAGGATCAAATAAAAGCACATACTTACCTATGTTATATTTAGGTGGTATATGAATTATATCTTCCTCCTCTTCGGAAGCCATAACACAAAGATGTCCGCCGTGATCCATTGCCCATATCAGCATATCGTGTGCAAAAATATCGAGCTTCTTAACACGTTCTCCGTGAACGTTACTGTCACCTGTGAAACCGAGTATATCAACCAGACCTGCTTTATTAACTTCAAGTGAAATTACTTTTGCCGCCAAAGATAAATCGTGCAGAAGGCCTGAAAGTTCACCGGTTGCGTGAGGATGTTTCTTTTCTTCTTCGATAATATGACGGGCTAAGGTTAAGAATTTTATCTTTGCCATATTCACACTTTCTGCTAATAATAAATTAAGATGCAGCTAGTTCCTGGTCTTTGTATTGCAGTTGATATAATCGATAGTAAATTCCTCGCTTTGCAAGAAGCTCCTGGTGATTTCCTGTTTCCCGGATTTCACCTTTATGCAATACAATAATTTTATCGGCATTTTGAATTGTTGATAACCTGTGCGCGATAACAATTGCAGTTCTTCCTACGAGTAATTTCTCAATAGCTCTTTGGATCAATTGTTCGGCTTCAGTATCGACGCTTGAAGTCGCTTCATCAAGAATTAAAATCTGTGGATTATAAGCCAGCGCACGTGCAAAAGATATTAATTGTTTTTGTCCCACACTAAGAGTTGCACCACGTTCTTTTACTTCTTCTTCATACTTGTTAGGCAACTGATCAATGAATTCATCGGCGCCTACAATTTTAGCTGCTTCAATTATTTTTTCTCGTGTAATGTTCTCATTATTGAGATTAATATTTGATTCAATATTTCCCGAAAACAGGAATACATCCTGCAGAACAATCGATATAAATTTTCTTAGATCCTTTTTATCCAATGTTTTGATGTTTATACCATCTACGAGAATTTCCCCTTTGTTGATATCATAAAACCTTGTCAGGATGTTAATCAAACTTGTTTTACCCGCACCGGTATGACCTACTATAGCGACTGTTTCACCGGGATTAATAGTAAATGAAATATTTTTTAGTACGTAGTCATCTTCATTGTATGCAAAGCATACATCTCTGAACTCTATTTTGCCATCGATCTTTTCCAGCTTTTTTGGGTTCTCAGGATTTTTAATAAATGTTTTATTATCAAGAAGCTTAAATATTCTTTCCGATGAAGCCATTGCTGTTTGCATAATGTTATATTTTTCCGAAAGATCACGAATCGGTCTGAAGAACATTTCCGTGTATTGAATGAAAGCGAATAAAACACCAATTGTTAAGGTACTTTGAATCACCTCGCCGCCGCCGTACCATATAATTAAACCGATCGCAATAGAACTGAGTAATTCGACACTTGGGTAAAAAACGGCATAATAGAAAATCGATTTTATATTAGCTGTACGATAATCGTTATTAATATTGGAAAATTTTTCGAGTTCGCTTCGTTCTTTATTGAAAATCTTAACTACATTCATTCCCGTAATGTGTTCCTGCATGTATGAATTCAACCGCGCAAGATGAAGCCTTACATCGCGGTAACTCTCCCTTGCTTTTCTGCGGAAAAGAAAAGTTCCATAAATAAGAACCGGTAAAACAGATAAAGTTACAAACGACAACTTAACATCCATGAAAAACATAAATGCAAGTATCCAGACAATTATAAAAACATCACTGAATACCATAACAATACCGGATGAAAAGAGTTCACCGAGAGCTTCAACATCGTTTGTTGCCCTTGTTACAATTCGTCCGATTGGTGTTTTATCAAAAAACTTAAGAGCTAATTTCTGTATGTGATTAAAAAGTTGTGTTCTTAAATCATAAAGAGTTCTCTGCCCAAGATACTGAGTGAAGTAAGTTAATAAATATTGCATTACTGCCTGAAATAATAAAGAGGCAAACAAAAGTATGCCGATCAACATCAAACCATTATAGTCGGAACTGGCAATATATTTATCTATTGCAATTTTTGTGAGGTAAGGACGCACCGGTCCCAATGCCGCCACTAGTACATTTAATAATATTGCAAAGATTACATAGTGCTTATACGGTTTTACATAACTGAGCAATCTTTTCATCAACCTGGCATCGTATGCTTTACCAAGTACCTCATCTTCACTGTTATAATCGTTGGCCATGACTTATTTTAATTCCTCCAATTCTTCTTCAAGTAATTGCTTGTAGTGCAAGCTGGCATAAATTCCATCCCTCGCAACAAGCTCCTCGTGTTTTCCCTGTTCCGCAATATTACCTTCGTGCAAAACTATGATATGATCTGCATCTTTCACTGTAGAAATCCGATGACTGATAAATATGCTTGTTCTACCGTTCATAAATCGTTTTAAATTCTTTAGAATTTCTTCTTCGGTATTTGTATCAACTGAGGAAAATGAATCATCTAGGATTAATATCTTCGGATCAGTTGCCAATGCACGTGCAATCGAGCATCGCTGTTTTTGTCCACCAGAAAAAGTTATCCCTCTTTCTCCAACTATTGTATTATATTTAAGAGGGAAATCTTCAACGTCTTTATCGAAATAAGCTATACCCGAAACTTCATAAACTCTTTTCGGATCTATTTCTTTTAATCCATAGCTTATATTGTTCATTACTGTATCGGAAAATAAGAATGGTTCCTGCGGTACGATGCCGATATTTTTTCGTAAAACATCAAGGGGAATTTGTTTTAAATTTTTTCCATCAATAAAAATTTCGCCTTCAGTGCAATCATACAATCTTGGTATGAGATTGATAAAAGATGTTTTTCCTGATCCTGTATAACCCATTATTGCAATAGTTGAACCTGCGGAAATTTTAAGATCTACATCCTTTAAAATCCATGGATGAACCTCACTATACCTGAAGGAAACTTTTCTTAAATCAATCTCGCCGTGAATATTTTTAATTGAATGGTCTGTGTTTTCATCGTCTTCAATTTCGTAAGATTGATTGAATATCTTATTCAATCTTCTCATGCTCGCCTCACCCTGCTGGATAAGATTAATTACCCACCCGAGTGCTATCATTGGCCAGATAAGTATTCCGAGATAGACTATGAACGCTGCTATTTCCCCAAGATCCATTGTCCCGTTAATTGTTTTTGTTCCGCCAACCCAGATGACTATGATGATCGACAAACCCGTTATCAGGAATAGTATAGGCATAAAGAACGCCTGGATTTTAACAAGTGCCAATTCTTTTTTCATATAATCTTTACTTTCCATAGCATACCTGTCCATCTCACTTTGCTCTCTAACATATGATTTAACTACACGGATTCCGGAGAAACTTTCCTGAACCATTGTTGTTAATTGGGAAAACTTTTCCTGTATGATCGTGAATTTTTCATGGATTTTTTTTCCAACTTTGTAAATCAATATGGACAGAAACGGCAAAGGAAGCAGGGCATATATAGTAAGTTCGGCATTAAGCATAAGCAGAATAACAAGGACAATCAACAAACGTGTTATCGTATCAACTGAATACATTACTGCCGGTCCTAAAAACATTCTAACTGCATTTATATCGTTTGTGGCATGAGCCATAATGTTACCGGTTGAATTATTCTGGAAAAATCTAAGTGGCAGTCTTTGAATATGAGCCCAGAAATCTCTTCTGAGATC
Source organism: bacterium BMS3Abin03 (assembly GCA_022340715.1). Taxonomy (GTDB): domain Bacteria; phylum Bacteroidota; class Ignavibacteria; order Ignavibacteriales; family Ignavibacteriaceae; genus BMS3ABIN03. The sequence continues at coordinate 45,845 of JAJDNK010000033.1, forward strand.
ATATTCAATCTCCCGTGAAACAACGATAATGGTTTCGCGAATTAGAAACCTGAAAATCCCGGCAAACAGGGAAGCTCCTACAATAAACAATGCATATTTCAGTAATTGTGCTTCGGTTGCATTATGCTGCAAAGCGTTTATCGAATCTTTTAAAAGAAGCGGGACATAAACGGAGCCTGCATTAGATAAAAGAATAAAAATAAAGCCTAAAAACAGCTTCTTTTTATATCTGGCGAAATATTTTAGAAGTGTACGGAGATTTTTCATAAAAAAGTTTTGGCGCTAAAGTTAATCAAAATCTTCTTTGTAAGAAAAATAATTCCCTGTGGAATATGATAATGATCACGTAAAAGATTATGAATGGATGAGTTTTAGTCTATCAGATTGAAGCCGGTATATTTCTGTAGAACTTCGGGAACTGCGATAGTTCCTTCGATAGTTTGATAATGTTCCAGCAGTGAAACCATCAGCCGGCTGGTTGCTAAACCGGAACCATTTAGTGTATGAACAAACTCAGGTTTTTTTGCCGATTTTCTCCTGAATCTTATAGAAGCTCTTCTTGCCTGGAAATCCTCGAAGTTGCTGCAGGATGATGCTTCTAACCATTTGTTTTCAGCAGGAGACCAGGTTTCAATATCATAGCATTTTGCTGCAGAAAAACTAAGATCACCGGTACAAAGTAAGATTATCCTATAAGGGATTTCTAACGCTTTTAAAATATCTTCAGCATCGTTTACAATATTTTCGAGTTCATTGTAAGAATCTTCCGGTTTTACAATTTTTACCATCTCAACTTTGTTAAACTGATGAACACGAAGAAATCCTTTTGCCTCTTTTCCGTAAGAACCGGCTTCTCTTCTGAAACACGCCGAGTAACCAACATAATTTTTAGGCAGTTCTGATTCATCAAGAATTTCATTTCTGTGCAGGTTTGTAATCGGAACTTCGGCTGTGGGAACTGTATAAAGATCATCTTTTTCTATATAGTACATATCATCAGCCATTTTGGGAAGCTGTCCTGTTCCAAGCATAGAATCTTTATTTACCAGGAATGGAGGAAAGACCTCAGAGTAATTATGTTTGTTTATATGGTAATCGAGCATGAAATTAATAAGTGCACGTTCAAGAGTTGCACCTTTATCAATATAAACCGGAAAACCTGATCCCGAAACTTTAGCACCACGCTCAAAGTCAAGAATTCCTAATTTCTTTCCAAGTTCAATGTGATCAAGGATTTTTTCCCTTTTATCAAAAGAGAAACCTGCAGGCAGCCATTGTCTTTCTTCAATATTATCTTCAGCAGATTTCCCAACCGGAACCGAAGAGTGAGGCATATTGGGAATGAATAATAGGTATTTCTCAAGCTGTTCTTCTATGCTTTTCAGCTTTGTATCCAGACTTGAAATATGGTCTGAAACCTGTTTCATTTCAACTAATACTTCGCTTACATCTTCGCCGGCTTTTTTCATTTGAGGAATTTTAGAGGAAACCTGGTTACGTTTGGCTTTGAGTTCTTCTACTTCTGTAATTATAACACGTCTTTCCTCATCAAGTTTAAGTAATTCATCAAGAGTATCTTTTTCATTTTTGTTTCTGATACCTTGCTTAACCAGTTCGGGATTTTCGCGTATAAGTTTTATATCGATCATTTAATAAAATTTTATTAGTTCACTACAATGTTGTAAATCTTATTCTTTACGTAAATCTCTTTAACTATTTTTTTGCCGCTTGTATGCTTCAATACTTTATCATCCTGGAAAACAGCATCTTTTACTACGGCTTCTTCACTGTTCAATGGTAACGGGATTGTACTTCTTAACTTTCCATTTACCTGTACAGCGATGTTTATAGATTCTTCTATCAAACCTTCGGGATCAGGTTCAAACCAAATAGGTTTTTCAAAGAGAGATGCTGTTTCACCTAATAATTGCCAGCACTCTTCACCAAGATGTGGTGCAAGCGGAGCAGTCATTACAACATACCTTTTCAGAACATATGCCAGAATTTCTTTTGAAAATTTATCCAGATTCTTAAAATTATTTAACAATTCCATCAATGCTGCAATCGCAGTATTAAAATGGAATTGATTTATCTCATCACTTACTTTTTTTAGTGTTTGATTCGTTTTTTTATAAATGAACTTTTCATCCTCAGATAATTTTGAAAGATCATAATTATCTTTTAGAGAAACTCCAGTTAAAATATTTTTATGATCGGTAATGAGATCATAAACTTTATTTACGAATCTATCGGTACCGGCAATTCCTTTATCGCTCCAATCACCACCTAATTCATAAGGTCCCATAAACATCAGATACAATCTGAAAACATCAGAACCAAATTTGTTTGTGAACGTATCCGGATTAACAACATTTCCTTTTGATTTGGACATCTTCGCACCTTCGTTCGTAATCGTTCCCTGATGTCTTAAAGTCTGGAAAGGTTCGTCGCTGTTTACTAAACCGATATCTCGAAGAAATTTGTGAACAAATCTTGCATACAATAAATGCATGGTTGCATGTTCTGCACCGCCAACATACATATCAACCGGAGTCCACATATTGCCCAATTCCCTATCAAACATTTCTGTTGAAATATTGGGATTTAGAAAACGGAGATAATACCATGCAGAATCAACAAATGTATCCATAGTATCAGGATCACGTTTGGCATTACTACCACATTTTGGACATTTAACGTCTATGAATTTTTCATTCCGTGCAAGAGGTGATTCACCACCAGGTTTGAAATCAACATCGTAAGGAAGTTCAACAGGCAGTTCGTCATCGGTAACTGCTACTTCGCCGCATTTAGGACAATGAATAATTGGAATTGGTGTTCCCCAATAACGCTGACGGGAAATCAGCCAATCTCTTAACCTGTAATTAATTGTCGCCTTTCCAATCTTCTTGTCCTCAAGCCATTGAATTATTTTTTTCTTTGCATCATCAACATAAAGTCCGTTTAGAAAATCACTGTTAATTGCCGGTCCATCTTCCAGAAAAGCTTTTCCATCAAAATCGTCAGACGGTTTTACTGTTCTTATAATTGGCAAATCAAACTTTTCTGCGAATTCCCAGTCTCTCTCATCCTGACCCGGAACAGCCATAATTGCTCCGGTTCCATAAGTAAGAAGTACATAATCAGCAATCCAGATTGGAATTTTTTTATTGTTAACGGGATTAATTGCATAAGCGCCAGTAAACACACCGGTTTTTTCTTTTACTGTTGAAGTTCGTTCAATTTCTGTTAATGATTTTATAGAATCCTTGTATTCTTCAACTTTTAATTTATATTCTTTCGTTGTAATCTTTTCGACAAGTGGATGTTCCGGTGCGAGAACCATATAAGTTGCACCAAATAAAGTATCCGGTCTGGTTGTGAAAATTTTTATTTTATCTTCGCTCTTAGCAATATCAAAGTCGACCTCAGCACCGATACTCTTTCCTATCCAATTCCTCTGCATGAGTTTTGTTTTTTCAGGCCAATCGATTTTATCTAAATCCTGAAGTAATTCTTCAGCATAATCTGTGATCTTAAAAAACCACTGGTGAAGTTTTTTTTGAATAACTTCAGTTCCGCATCTTTCACAAGTGCCATCAGGAAGAACCTGTTCATTTGCCAGTACAGTTTGATCTTTGGGACACCAGTTAACGGGAGCCTCTTTTCTATAAGCTAATTTATTTTCATGATTATAAAGTTGGAGAAAGAGCCACTGGTTCCATTTATAATATTCTGGAGCACATGTCATCAGCTCAGCCTGCCAGTCGTACATACATCCCATTTTTTTCAACTGGGATTTTATATCTGCAATGTTTTTAAGTGTACTATCCTGCGGATGTATTCCTGTTTTTATTGCATAATTTTCAGCGGGAAGTCCAAACGCATCGTAACCCATTGGTTCAAATACATTGTTGCCTTTTAATTTTTTATAACGAGCCCAGCTGTCGGAAGGTCCGTAATGATACCAGTGCCCGGTATGCAGTCTTGCACCGGAAGGATAAATAAACATATTCAAGTGATAAAGTTTCTTATCTGATTTGGAAAAATCAGTTTTGTAAACCTGCTTTTCTTCCCAAAATTTCTGCCATTTCTCTTCTATTTCTGCAAAAGGATATCTCATTTTTCTTCAGATTTTCTAAAAATTGATTGCAAATTTACCCAAAACAGCAGGGAAAACAAATAAATGTAAACGTAGATAAGTTTGAGTAAGCATTATAAAAATGATGAAAAGAAAAGGGATAAATTAAATTTCTCTGCTGCAGAGCCGACATTATGGATGGTTAATGTCGACTCTTTAAATGCAGCAGAGTTGGACATTAATAGAGTTAGCTATTTGAGTTTAGCTATCTGTTTTTGTGGATCTAAAAAAGCTACCTGACTTCCTGAAAAACAAGATAAATACCCTTGGTTAGAATTTCACACCAAAAATTGGACATGTAAAATCCGGGTGTCTTTTATCAACAATAACCGGAATTAAGTCAATTTATTTTCAATAATTACTAGTTAGATTGTCCTATTCTTGTGTAATGTATTTGCCAGTTTAATTGCCAGTTTTTTCCATAATCAATAGATGCTTCCCAGTTCCAATCAAAACTTTTATCAGTTATGTTGTAGAAAACCATTCTCTGCACAATGCTTCCTTTTTTTGATTCAACTTCTCTTGATAAAATCATTTTGTTCCCCTTCATACCGCCGGTGAAAAGCATATAACCACCTTGTGAATCTACCCAGGTTTGTTTCCATACATTTTGTTTTCGATCGTAAACGGAAAAACTTTTACCCGTGAAATTAATTCCCGGATTTCCATCGAAGTTTTCTGCTATAACACAACCATCAAGTATTTTGTTAATTATATTCTTTCCCATATAGCTTTTACCGGATGAATCCTGCCAGGCTGCATTCCATTTACCTACCCAAAAATCAAATTGACTGCACTCAGAACAGTCGCAGTTAGAATTGTTTTGTGCAAACAAATTAGCTGAATTACTGCAAAAGAGAAAAAGAATTGATAATGTTAATATGGATTTCATTTTTTCACCTTATTACAATATGATCCCTGCAGCAGTTATTTATATTTTTTTAGTGGCTCTATACAGGTTAACCGCAGCAGGGAAAGAATTATTATTTAATTAATATCATTTTTCTAGAAGATGTAAAGCTTCCTGCAGTAATCTGACAGATATAAATTCCACTTGGCAGATTTTTCCCTTCGAAACTAGATTCGTAAAATCCTGCTATCTTTTTTTCATTCACAAGCACTGATACTTGCTGCCCGACTATGTTATAAATTTTTAGCACAACGTGAGTTTCTTCAGGAATTGAATATTTAATCTTAGTAGAGGGATTAAAAGGATTTGGATAATTTTGTTCGAGAGAAAACTGATCCGGATAAATGTTGTTATCCTGATCCACTTCAGTTATTTTTTCAACCTGAACATACCAGGTTCTGAAAGTACTGTTATATCCATTTGAGATTTCAACAGTAATTGTATCTATACGGGGAGCAGGACTGGGTATAAAACCAAGGGCAGTATAATTGTAATTTTCATCGATGTCTTTCTTTACACCATCAAGATACCACTGATAGCTAATTTTATATCCGGAAGTATCATCTGCAGCTACGGTAAATATTTTACGTGTTCCAACCGTAACAGTAGTATCAGAAAAAGAAGGATCTTCAAATGTAATGATTGGATAGCCCGGTAATCGCTTTATGGTTATATAACCTGTTTTTGTTTTAGTATCGGAAACGGAAGATGTTTGAACAATTAGCTTAACTGTATATGTTCCAAGGGATCCATAAGTCCATTCCGGATTTTGTTCAGTAGCATCAACGGTTCCGTCATTATCAAAATCCCATTCCCAGGATGTTATCGGAGTACCTGGATCCACCACGGAAATGTCCGAAAAATGAGCTGTATATCCTGTTCCAAAACCTTCAGGTTTATCGGCAATAAAATCTGCTCGTAAGAACCCAGAAGGGATGGGTTCAGTTATTGTATATAATTTGTTGACGGACTGATTTGTAAGAACATCTTCATTACCGCTCGGCCAAATAACTATTACTGAATCAATAGACGAAGCATCTCCTAAACCAAAGTGGACTCTTAGAGAATTTTGACTGTTGAATCCATTCTGAGCATTGACTTCCCTGAACTGCCAGACTGAATTTCCATTTATTGCAGCTTTTATTTTTACCTTTGCACCTAATGCAGAACGGTTTGATACTGTTCCAATAAGATCAAGCTTGACCCAGTTATTATTATTCTCGGTTGTGTTTAGATACAAACCAACTGCATTGCCGGTTCCTGAAAAGAAGACATCGAGTTTGCCGTCATTATTATAATCACCGATTGCCGAAGCTCGTGTATTTCCTGAAATAGTGAATGCGGTTAAGTCTTTTATGAATGTGCCATCATCATTCCTGAAATATGTATTACCTGCCCCTTGATCGCTGGTTACAACTACATCTAAGTCACCGTCATTGTCAAAATCTGCCCAGGCATTTCCCAGATGCAAACCTGTATTATTAAGTTCATTGTCTACGAATACATATTCTCCATCGTTATTACGGTAGAATCTATCCGGTGCACCCGAGTAATTTGTTATATATGCATCCAGATCACCATCATTATCGTAATCTATTAAGTTCCAAACCTGACCGTCCTGTAAGTCTGTAGCTATCACTGAGTTCTCGATTCTTTCAAATGTAGCTGTCCCCGTTTCAATGAACATATTTTTATATAATTTATCAACAGCCGGAGTACCTACAGGACCGCATCCGATAAAAAGATCTACATCGCCATCCATATCGTAATCGTACCAGGTTGCAATGGTATATGTATCAAGCAGCATAGAAAACTCATTATCAAAATTTTCCGTGAATGTTCCATCACCATTGTTTATATAAAAATGGTTTGGAGTGGGTCCGGATCCGACATATCCTGCAGGATGAGTTACGAACAGATCGATATAACCATCGTTATTAACATCAGCCCAGGAACCTGCCCAACCGCGGGTATCAGCTTCAGGTCCGAAATCACCTTTTATGTACGGAGTGAATGTATTGTTCCCGTCGTTTCTAAAAAGTATAGAAGGACTTGCTGCTAAATAGCAATCAATATCTCCATCATTGTCGTAATCACCCCAAGTTGGTCCAACACTCTGTCCGCCTAAACCCATTCCTAAATCAGTTGTAATTTTCATAAAGTTACCATTTCCATCACCACTGAACAGAAAATTCTCAGTACTATAGAGATCAAGATTACCATCATTATTAAAATCTATCCAAGCAGCACCTGAATAATTATTATCAAAATTGGTTGTAGCCACCGGATTAGAAGGGTCAGTTACTTTCATAAAGGTCTGAGAGAAAGAAATATCCTGAAAATAAAATGCACACAATAAAATTATGGTCACACACCGTATAGTATGTTTAAAATTACGAATCATTTTTTCTCCTTGATGTTTGTTGAATATAGCTGATACAAGGATAATCTAATCCCAAAACGACCACATCACTCAAAATGGGGGATTTTTAGAATAAGTGGAAGCGGATTCCAGGTTATTTATGGAAAGTTAGAAGAATGTAAGTTTTGGGGTGCAGTTATTGATAGTATAAAGTGTTATTGGGTAATAAGAATTTGCAGTTGTATCGGTTACTTAAACATCAAATCAGTTTGTTCTTAGTTGCTTTCTCTATAGCCCCTGCTTTTGAATTTACGTTTAGCTTTTGGTAAATATTTTTTATGTGAGTGCGTACAGTTTCTTTATTTATATAAAGCTCATCAGCAATCATTGTATAACTTTTACCCCTTGCCAGATGCTGTAAAACTTCAGTCTCCCGGGAAGTAAGAGGCGACTCGGTACTTTTTTGAAATGACCGGATTACTTTCCGTGCTATATTTGTACTCATTGGGGCACCACCGGTCAGAACTTCGTTTATGGCATTAATCATCTGTTTTGGAGAAATATTTTTTGTGAGATAACCGGTTGAACCTGCACAAAGTGCATCGAATACCTTGTCATCTTCTTCGTGCACAGTTACCGTTATAATATCTACATCTGGTTTAACATTTTTTATTTTTCTTATTCCTTGAATACCCGACATACCAGGTAATCCTATATCCATAAGAATAATGTGAGGATTATCCGATGAAAGATTTTTTATGGCATCTTCACAATTATCATAGTCTGAAACGCAGATGTAATTTTCGTTTTCATTAATCAAAGTAGCAAAGCTTTCCCGGATGAGTTGATCATCTTCTACTATTACTATCCTTACCAGTTCTTTCTGAGGTTCCATTATTGATGGATTAATATTTATCCACTTTACTTGTTTGATTTCAGAGATCATTTTCTAAGCATAATTTAATGATTTAACCGGAAACTTTCCTTTTATTAAGATCTTTGTTCCTTCACCAGGTTTTGTTATAATAAACAAGGATGCATTCAATTTTTCTGCACGGGTTTTCATATTTTTCAAGCCGAATCCTTTTTTATTAAGATCATCTGTAAAACCTTCGCCGTTGTCTACAAGTTTTACTTCAACCTCATCACCTTCAATATGTGTGCTCAATAATACTTTATTCCCATTGGAATGCTTCAATGAATTATTCATACCTTCCTTAATAATTAATGTCAGGTGTTTTTTCCAATCCATATTTAGCAATGTATTTTGCAGACTTTCATCAAGTCCCGTAACCTCAAACCGAACATTTGTATTTCCGAAAAGATCATCTCCGAAGTCTTTTAAACGGATCATCAGTTCGTAAAAAGAATCCTGAGTCGGGTCGATCGACCAGATGAAATCTTTTGCGCCGTTATAAACCTGTTTTGAATTTTCTGAAATCTGGTCCAGCATAGAATTTATGTCAGCGAAAGAGTTTCCAATTTTCAATTTTATAAGTTCGGTCATCATTGAAATTCTTGTCAGACGATGACCGAGTTCATCATGAAAATCTATTGCCGTTTTTTTTCTGATCTTTTCGACTTCTTCTTCTTTGATCTTTTCAATTCTCAAAGCTCTTTTTATTTTTGAACGAACAATTAGCCTGTGAATAAAAAAGGAAACGGAAATAATTACTAACAATATTAATGAATAAAACCATTTGGTTTCCCAGAATGGTGGATTGATAATCAGGGAAAGATTTGCTTTCTTACTACTCCAGACACCATCGCTGTTAGTTCCCATAACTGTGAGTAAGTAATTTCCAGGTGGCAGATTTTGCAACCTAAAATTATTCTCATTTTTCAGGTTTACCCACTTATCGCTGTAACCTTTTAGTTTGTATTTAAAGTTTATTCTTTCGGAATTTGCGTAATCAAATGAAACCAATTTTATTAGAATTGAATTCTGATCATAGTCCAGTTCAAGAGAATTATTTTCTGCCGGAATAAACTGAGTCCCATTTTTTCCGCCAATCAGATTTACAGATGAAATAATAACAGTACTGTTATATTTGTTTAATCTAACCACGGAAGGATCAAAATAGTTTAAGCCGTTTCTTCCACCCAAATATATTTCACCATTAGTTGCTTTTAAATAAACCCCTTCAGAAAATAAATTACTTTGCAATCCATCATCTTTATTAAAGTTTGTGAATGTCTTCGTTCCGGGATCAAATCGTGATATTCCATTTTGTGTGCTGATCCACAAGTTACCATTTGCATCTTCTTCCAAACCACAAATCACATCACTCGGTAATCCGTCTTTTATGAAATATGATTTAAAAGATCCGGATTTTTGATCAAATAAATTTAATCCGCTTGCCGTGCCAATCCACATCCTATTTTCTAAATCTTCCGCCATACAAAACACATAATTGTTGCTTAAAGTTTTTGGATTATTCAATTCTTGTTTGAAAGAATTGAAGGCGTAGTTATTCCCGTTAAATGAAAACAAACCACCGTAGGTGCCAATCCATATTTTCCCGGATTGATCTTCATACAATGAAAGGATATAATCGGCGGAATTATTTAATGAATTTTTCTCAACCAGTGAAAAATGCTTTAATTCCCCATCGTTAAATAAATAAATTCCATTACTATATGTGGCAATCCAGAGATTCTCTTTAGAATCAACAAATAAATTATTGATCACTTGACCAGATAATTTATTTTGTTGTTCAGGTATAAATTCTTTTACTATTTTCTTGCGAGGATTATAAGTTAGAAGTTTCGATCCGATGACAATAAATAATGAGTTATCTGAGCTAACGGTTAAAGCATCGATGTGTTTGTTCAATAGCAGCGGGCTCATAATTCGTTCTGTGATTCCTTTTGCCGGATTATATTTATTCAATCCTTTAACTGTCCCGATCCATATAATTCCATCTTTATCTTCTGTAACAGAAGATACCTGGTTATCCGTTAATGAGTTCTGATCGTTTTTCTTTGATTGTAACAAGCCAAAATTACTTTTCCTGTTTATCATTTTCGAGATTCCGGAATTGTAACAATTAATCCATAATACGCCTGATTTATCCTCAAAGACATTTTTAATAAAATTACCGCATATTGAATTTCGCTTATCAGAATGAGTATAAGTTGAAAATGTTGAGTTAACAGGATTGTATTTTATTAAACCGTTTGTGGTTCCTAACCACATCATTCCGTTATGGTCTTCAGATATTGATAGAATTCTCTTCCCGGGAAAAGATTTCTCAACTTTGAAATTTTTATTGATCTTATCGAAGTAAATCAGACTTCCGGAAATCCCCAAGAGTAATTTTTTCTTAGAGTTTTCATAAATTTCATAAACACTGCTTTTAACTAATGAACCGTCTGCTAAAACAACAGGATAAGTAATAAAAGCATTTGCCGAATCAGAAAATTTAGAGAGACCTAAAGCACTGCCAGCCCATAAAATTCCTTCGCTGTCAACCAGCAAATCATTTATATGAATTTGTTTAGTAAAACTATCTGAATTATCTAAATGATATGCAGAAAATTTATTTGTGACCGGGTTATATTTATTTATTCCACCAGATCCGGTTTCCATCCAGATGTTTCCGTTTTTGTCTTCTGTAATCTGCCAGATAATATTATCTTTTATTCCATCTTTGTTTGAAGGGTCGTATAAAAAACGTTTAAAACCAGTTCTTTCTTTGTTGAGCATATTCAATCCACCACCCCAGGTTCCAATCCAAAGATTATCTTTTGAATCTTCGTAAATTGAAACAACATCATTAAAAGAAATTGATTCCGGATTTTCAGAATCGTAGTTATATATTTTATAATCTCTGCCGTCATATCTGGTCAATCCATACATTGTTCCCATCCACAAATAACCCTGGTGATCCTGGATTATCGTGTAAGTCTGGTTAAGTGGAACGCCATCTTCAAGAGATAAATTTATAAAATTTGGATTTTCATTTTGGCCGAATGAAATACAGTTGATAGCAAAAGCAATCAATAAAGTTCCTGTCAGGTTTTTTCCTGAAAACAATTTATTTCCCGTTTTCATAATTAATTGATTATTGTTTAGATAAAATTTCAGTTTCAACAAAAATATACTGCTTACTAACTGTAAAATAAATCACTCATTATGGGGGATGTTAAATAAAGGGAATTACAATGAAGATTATTTCCTGAGAATAAATTAAGTTTCACATACAATTCTTTGAATTAATGCAGATAAATTATGCGGAATATCTTTAACAAATTCTTTTATCCCAAATCACTTTGTATTGTTGGCGCATCTTCAAAACCGGGAAGTCTTGGTTATGAGCTTACAAAATGTGTAAAAAACTATGGATTTACCGGAAAACTGTTTTTAGTAAATCCTAAATCGGAAGAAATACTCGGATATAAATGTTATTCAAATGTAAATGGTATTAAAGACGAAATAGATCTGGCAGTAGTAATGGTTCCAAAACAATTTGCCGAAACAACAATTGCTGATCTTGCTAAGAAGAAAGTTCAGGCCATAATTTTAGTAACTGCGGGATTTAAAGAAACAGGCAAAGATGGTGAGGCAGCCGAGAAGAGAATTATTGATTTGATTAAGAATTCTGATGCGAGATTAGTCGGACCAAATTGCATGGGAATTATCAATACTTTACCTGAAATTAAAATGAACGCCACCTTTGTTGCAGAAATACCGAAAAACGGAAAAACAGGATTTTGTTCACAGAGCGGGGCGATATGTGCGGCAGTACTGAATTCGTTGAGAGAAACTGATATCCGTTTTTCACACTTTATAAGCATAGGTAATAAGGCTGATGTTTGTGAAAATGATTTACTTAAATTCTGGCAGGAAGATAAAAATACGGAGGTAATAACTTTTTATCTGGAAAGTTTTAATGATGGTGAGGGTTTTATAAGATATTTTATTGATGATAGAATAACAAAACCTGTAATTATTGTAAAAGGCGGAAAAACTTCAAGTGGTATTAAAGCAGCCTCATCGCATACCGGTGCACTGGGAAGCAGTGATAAAGTTGTAAATGCCGTGATGAAACAGTTTGGTATTATCAGGGCAAACGACCTGAATGATTTGTTTAATATATCAAAAGGATTTGAAAGTTTTCAATTACCAGCCGGAAACAGAATTGCTGTGGTTACAAATGGTGGTGGACCTGCAATTCTCACAGTCGACTCTTTAGAAAAAATTAATCTCCAATTAGCAGAATTATCAGAAAAAACCAAAGCCAAACTAAAAGAAATTGTTCATCCTGAAGGAAGTGTTAATAATCCAGTTGATCTTCTACCGGTCGGAACGGCAGAACAATTCAAAAAAGTAAATGAAATTGTTGCATCTGATGAAAACGTTGATGCTGTTATTTCTGTTTTCGTTGAACCGATTATGGTAAAAGCATTCCCGGTTATAGAAGCAATTAATGAAATCATTTCATCCAAACCGATTTTCCAGGTGGTAATGCCTTTACCAGAATTTTGGAATGAGTACAGGAAGAACTCAAAATCAAGAAGACCATTATTCAGAAATCCTGATGATCCGGCTGTTGTTATATCAGGAATGTTAAAACATAAAAACAAATCCAGTAATGAGGGCAGACTTAAAAAAGAAGTCCATGCTAAAATTGATTTGAGTAAATCCGGGGAAAAATTTCTTTCCCAGACAGAAGTTCGTTCGCTTTCCGAAATTTATTCTTTACCAATTATTGAGGATAGAATTATTAGCCTAAAAGATATTTCAAGCAGTGATTTTAAATTTCCAATCGTTTTAAAAGCAATAGGTAAAAAGATAATTCACAAATCTGAACTGAATGGTGTAGTTACAAATATCAAAGATATAGATGAGCTTCTTAAAAATGCTGATGTCATGATGAATAATTTTAAAAACCGAAATATTGAATTGGATTCATTTCTCATTCAACCATTCATTAAAGCAAAATTTGAATTGCTGATTGGAGGATTAAAAGATCCAAGCTTTGGTCCGATGATTATGTTCGGTACAGGTGGAAAGTATGTTGAATATCTTCAGGATACGGTGATTCGATCTGCTTATCTTACAAGTGATGATATTGATGAAATGATTGATTCAACGAAGATCGGGAAAATAATTTGTGGAGTAAGGGGAGAGAAACCGATTGATCTGAATAAAATAAAAACGGCGATAAAATCAATTGCGCAAATGATGCTTGACAATTCTAAAATTGCCGAATGCGATTTGAATCCTTTACTTATTGATGAAAACAACGAAATGTTTGCTGTTGATATCAGAATTAAATGCTGAGAGTATTCGGTATTAGCAGTTACAATTCTTTCATCTTGTCCAGACTTGAACGCTCTCCAATCGCGATCAATTTATTTCCTTCATCTACAACTGTATCAGATTTCGGATTATAAACAAAAATCCCTTTTTCTTCATTTTGAATTGCGACTACAATAACATTTAAATCCGTTCTCAAAGGAAGTTCAGCCAGAGTTTTTTTATGCATCTTTGAATTTTTTCTAACAGTTATTTCTTCCATACGTAAATCGACTGTTTTCTTACCCGCAACAACTTCTATGAAATCCAGCACGCCGGGACGTAAAAGAATCTCTGCCATTCTGTGACCGCCTAATTCGTATGGTTTTACTACTCTGTCAGCACCCGCCTTTAAAAGTTTAGGTTCTGTGCTGTAATCGATTGCACGTGCAACAACAAATATTTTAGGATTGAGCGATTTTGCCGAAAGAGTTGTGAAAACATTTTCCGCATCTGATGAAAGCACAGCCACCAATCCTTTTGCTTTTGTAATTCCGGTTCTTAATAAAGCTGCATCTTGTGAAGCATCTCCGGTATCATGCAGGTATCCTAGTTTTTCCAGCTTCGGAAAATTTTCCTCATTATTTTCTATCACAACAAAATCTGCATTCTCCTCCCTTAATTCCTGGCAAATATGTGAACCCATTCTGCCGAATCCACAGACTATATAGTGATTTTCTAATCGCTCAATCTTTTTTAACATTTTCTTTCTCCTGAAAAATTTGCTTTCGATAAGAATCTGGACACCAGTTCCGCCTATATATATAACTGTTCCAAAGCTTGCTACTACTAAAACCAAGGTAAACAATTCACCGTGAGGTGAAAGCGGATGTACTTCTTCGAAACCGGTTGTAGTAATAGTAATGATCGTCATATATAATGCATCGGTTATATTCCACCCTTCAATTATCATAAATCCGGATGTGCCGATTACAATAATTAAAAGCAGAACAAGAATGGCATTTCGCAGATGAGATATACTTTTTTCAATCATAAGTTTTTATCCGAAAAGCTACATCAAAGATAAAAAAGAGAATTTTAATATGCCTAACTTTAATGGTTTAGGTATAGTCTGATTACATAATTATATTTACTTAAAAGAAGGTAATTTTTAATGAAATTTATTTCATAAAAGGAATAAAAGATGAAAAAATTATTTGTACTATTAGCAGTAACGGGTTTAATGCTGCTCACTCATGGGTGTTTGTTAATGCATTCTGTATCTTATGAAATAAATGTTGATGAAAAAGGCGGAGGTACTGCTATTGTTACAGTTGATGATATAAGATCGGATGCCCTTAACAGTGCCGAGCTGGATCAGGATAAGAAAACTCTTTTTGAGTTTCTTTACAAAAGCAACGATTTTATCTCACAGATGAAAGATGATGGAAAGAATATAACTTCCCGCAAACTATTTGTGGAAGATGGAAAATTAAATGGAGAAATACATTTTGATTTTGATAGCATAAGAAATGTTGAGGGTATTGTGTACGAAAAGCCATTTTACTATTTAACACTTTCAGAAGGCGATAGTGTTATTTCTACAAATGGTGAGGTTATTAAGACAGATGATTATAAGAGAATACTCTGGGATAATTCAATCAAGGTTCTGAAATTCAGAATGTTTAGTGATTCAGTGGAGAGTGGAAATCTGACAGGAATGGCTCAGTATTTTAAACAGTAATAACAATGTATGTTGAAGTTGTTTTCCCCCTTCCGTTTCGAAAGACATTTACCTACAAGGTACCGGATGAGTTAAAAACATTCGTAAAGTTCGGTGTTAGAGCAGTTGCACCTTTCGGGAAAAGAACTTTAACCGGTTTTGTTATCAACACTTCCTCAAAAACTTCCGTTAAGGAAGAAATAAAACATATCATCGATATCCTTGATGAAATTCCAATAATAGACGAATTAACCTTAAAATTTTATCAATGGATATCAGACTACTATCTATCTTCTCCTGGAGAAGCATTGCGTTTGGCCGTTCCGCAAGGAACAGAAGTAGAATCCAAAAGAATCATTCAGATCGATCCGGAATTTGCAGGACAATTATTATCAAAAGAAAAAGATAAATCATCAGTAAGATCTAAGATTTTAAACGAGTTGGGTCAGCGTACAAAGATCAGCCATTCACATCTTAAAAAGCTTGTTGGCAGTAAAAACATATATTCACAACTAAGAACACTGGAAAAACAAGGTGTGGTTACAATTTTTGATAATGTTGAGAAGGCAAGAGTAAAACCAAAGAAAGTTAGGTTTGTAAAACTCGCTAAAAGCATTGGAGAAATTTATGCGGATTTCCCGGAACTCGAAAGCCGCTCTCCAAAACAGGTTAAGATTTTACTTGAGATGATTTCCGCAAAAGGTAAATCACTTCCGGTTGCCGAACTTCTGCACAAAACTGAATCATCAAAATCTTCTCTCGATTCTCTTGAGCAAAAAGAATTAGTAAAGGTTTTTGAAAAAGAAGTAGAACGAAGATTTTCGGAATTGTACCGTGAAGAGCATAAAGAAATAACTCTCACAAAGGATCAATCGAAGGTTATACGTGAAATTGATCTTTCAACTAAGAAAAAGAAATTTGAAACGTTTCTGCTTCATGGTGTAACAGGCAGTGGTAAAACACAAATCTATATAGAACTAACTAAAAAAGTTCTGGAAGAAAAAAAATCGGTGTTGATATTAGTCCCGGAGATTTCTCTCACACCACAAATGACGGCACGTTTCATAAATAATTTTGGTGATACTGTTACAGTTGTGCACAGTCGTATGTCTCCCGGTGAAAGATATGATTCCTGGCGTAGAGTGCTGAAAGGGAAATCTGATGTTGTTATTGGTGCGCGTTCTGCTCTGTTCGCGCCACTTAAAAATATTGGATTGATCGTTGTGGATGAAGAACATGATTCCAGCTACAAACAAAGCGATTCTATTCCAAGATATAATGCAAGAGATGCGGCGGTTTTTCTAGGGAATCTTTATAAATGTCCTGTTGTCTTGGGTTCAGCTACACCATCGATTGAGAGTATGTATAATGCGAAAACAGGGAAGTATAAATTGTTGGACCTTCCTGAAAGAATTGATCACGCAAAGCTGCCTGTTATTTCCCTTGTGAATATAAATTCCGAGAGGAAGAAAAAGAGAATTGAAGGAATTTTTTCCAGAACTTTGCTGGACAAAATAGAAGACAGGCTTAAGAAAAAAGAAGGTGTGATCATCCTACAGAACAGGCGAGGATTTTCAACTCAGATTTATTGTGAAGATTGCAGTGAAGTTGAAACGTGCGATAATTGTTCCGTCCCGATGGTTTATCATATCAATAAAAATATTATTCAGTGTCATTACTGTGGTCTCATAAAAAAGGTGCCCGGCGCCTGCACGCATTGCGGTTCGCTGGCTATAAAATATTTTGGAACAGGCACAGAACGTGTTGAAGATGAACTGGAAGCAATCTTTCCAACGGCAAACATTACGAGAGTCGACTCAGATTCAATATCAAGAAAAACCGCATTAAGTAAAATCCTTCTTTCTTTCAGTAAGGGAGAAATCGATATTCTTGTCGGGACTCAGATGGTATCGAAAGGTCTGGATTTTTCAAGAGTAACATTAGTAGGGGTCATTTCTGCCGAAACCACATTGTGGCTGCCAGATTTCAGAGCAGATGAAAGGACATTTCAATTACTTACACAGGTTTCAGGAAGATCAGGCAGAAGTAAAACTCCTGGTGAAGTGATAATTCAAACACAGAACGAAAAACGCTTTTCACTACAAATGGTTTTGAAAAACGATTATTACGGTTTTTATAACAAAGAGCTTGAAGACAGACAGAAAATGTCTTACCCGCCGTTTGTAAGAATAGCTTTAATTGAAACAAAAGATCAATCGGAAAAGAAAGCAAAAGGTGCTGCGGACGATTTTTATAAAGAACTGATTAAGTACAAAAAGTGGCTAAACATTTCATCTCCTGCTTACGCGGTTATTGCCAGATTAAAAGGCAACTACCGGTTTCACATTTTAATTAAAAGCAGTAAAGAGAACGACCCCGGTGGGGCAGTACTTAGAAAAGCAGTACTCGATTCTTTTGTTGAATTTAACAGGAAATCAAGATACAAAGATGTAAAGTTGTTTTATGATGTTGATCCACAGAGTGTAATGTGAAAATATTTTTTGAATTTTTTTCAGAATTATTTGACTAGATGTAAAACAATTATAGTAAATAGGCATATTGTTTCAAGGAAAAATAGAAGGAATAACCATTTATAAAGATCATAATCGATGACCAGATCAGTTAAAAATGTTAAAATCCTTCCGTGCTTTTCAAAATATTTATTTTTATACTCTTCATTGCTCATTTTCGGATCTTCTATAGCTAGTCTAGCTGAAAACAATTCCATACTGGCTTGAGACACAATTACATACATAATAACTGTGGCGAGGAGTATGGCAAAAATAGCAAATGCTAGTTGCAGAATTATTAACCAAAGAAATTGCAAGTAATTTAAACCTAAAACCAAACCAATCTCTCCAATTAATAATCCGATTATCCAATTAATGGCTGTAATAATTGTTTCTCTATAATCCTTAAATGCTTTCCCAAATTTTGTTTCTGTCATATTCTTAAATATAAAAATTTATAGAATTTGTAAACTAAACCTTTGCTTTTAAAAAATTTATGAAATTCTTTTTTGCGAATGTAATCTAAAAGTGATTCGTAGAAAAATATTAAAATAGAAAAAGACTCTCTACATTGGAGAGTCTTTTTTCGTAAATGTGATTATTATCTATTCAGGAAACCGAGGAAAGGAACTGCTTTCGCGACAAAGAAGAATAATAGAGTTCCTATCAGCCATAATCCGAATACTAATGCATAATACTTTCCTGTTGATTTTGACTTAAACATTTTTGCTAAACCGATACTTAGTATGATATATGCCCAAATTGAAATCGGATCGAGCTTTCCGTATAACCAGCCGATAAGTGTCGATTTATCTGCTCCAATGAAGGCGGCTACACTTGTGTCTTCAAATATTTTACCCATAGCCATTGTAAGCATAGCAGCAATTATAACCTGGATAATTGATATATATCCAACAAGCCCGCTGGCTACAAGCGCAGAAGCAAAAGTACCTTCTCCCTTTAAAAGGAATTTTATGAAAAGGAAATAAATTCCCGCTATTATTATGAAAAACAGAGTTCCAAATATTAATGTTGAGACAATATTTATTACCCAGCCAACCGGTCCTCTCATAAATTCCATTTGCTGATCAATCCTGTTTATTGCCTGATCGCCTTGTTCCTGGGTTAAAGTACCGTTCTCAACCATTTTTTCGATCCCGGCAATTTGTTTCTGTTTAGCTTCCAGGAAGACTTCTTCATTCATCATAGAAATTGTTCTCGTAATTCCAACAAGTACCATAAGTATAATTATCGGTATAACCCAGTCTTTATGTCTTGGGGGAAATTTAGAGGTAAGATCAAACATTTTTGCTGGTTCACTGAAAACCCCGATCATTTTATCAGAATGACTAAGTTCGCCTTCACCGGGTTCTACGGTTTCGGCACCTGTTACCTCCTGTTCAGGTTCGTTTGTATCTATTGGATCCATATGTATTCTCCTCTCATATTTGTTTTTAATTTGTCACAAAAAATTATCTATACTTATTTGAAAAGGCAATAAAAATTTTATAAATGGTAAACTTTGTCTTTAACTGCTGGAATTGCACAATATGATTGATTTTTATTTATTCAAACTTCGTAAAATAATCTTCAAATCGGCAAAATCATCGGGCATTTAGTAGATTTGTAATAAAGAATAATTAATTCGAACAATAATTTTGATGAATGATGAAACCCAAAACGATCATAGAGCCCTTTAAAATTAAATCTGTTGAACCTATCAGGTTTACAACGAGAGAAGAGCGGGAAAAGCTTCTTATAAATGCCGGGTATAATCCGTTTATGCTTCATGCTGATGATGTATTAATCGATTTGCTCACAGATAGTGGTACGTCTGCAATGAGCTCAAAACAATGGTCGGGAATAATGGATGGGGATGAATCTTATGCCGGTTCTAAAAGCTTTTACAGGTTTGAAAAAGCAGTTAATAATTTAACCGGGATGAAGTACATCATTCCAACCCATCAGGGAAGGGCAGCGGAAAAAATTCTGTTCTTCATTGTTGGAGGTGCGGGTAAGTATTTTCCTAACAACACACACTTTGATACTACCAGAGCTAATATAGAATTTACTGGTGCAGAAGCTAATGATTTGTTAACTGAGATAGGAAAGCATCCCGAAAAAAGAGCAAACTTTAAAGGTAATATGGATGTTGAAAAACTAAAAGATTTTATTAAGGAAAAAGGTGCTGAAAATATTCCATTATGTATGCTTACAATTACGAACAATTCCGGCGGTGGTCAGCCCGTTTCAATGAGTAACATTGAGGAAGTTAAAGAAGTATGTAAGCAAAATAATATTCCCCTATTTCTTGATTCCTGTAGATTTGCTGAGAACGCTTACTTTATTAAAATGCGTGAGCCTGGTTATCAGGATAAATCTGTTCTGGAAATTGCACAGGAAATGTTTTCGTATGCCGACGGGGCTACTATGAGCGCAAAAAAAGATGCACTGGTAAACATCGGTGGATTCCTTGCTTTGAATGATGAAGAACTTGCAATGAAATGCAGGAATATGCTGATTGTAACGGAAGGATTTCCAACTTACGGCGGACTTGCCGGACGCGATCTTGAAGCAGTTGCACAAGGTCTGGAAGAAGTTGTTGAGGAACACTATCTTCAGTACAGGATTAAAAGTGTTGAGTATCTAGGCAACAGACTCGTAGATGCAGGTGTTCCGATCATTGAACCGCCGGGGGGTCATGCAATTTACATCGATGCAAAAAGATTTCTTCCAGACGTTCCGCCAGATAAATACCCGGGACAATCAATAGTGTGTGAGTTATACCTTGAAGGTGGAATTCGTTCTGTGGAAATTGGAAGTGTTATGTTCGGTAAATATGATAAAAATCGTAAGCTCATTCCTGCAATGATGGAATTGGTAAGATTAGCAATTCCACGCAGAGTTTATACACAGAGTCATATCGATTATCTGATAGAAGTAATTATCGAAGTTTTTCATAACCGGAAAAATCTCAAAGGTTATAAAATCACTTATGAAGCACCGATACTCAGACATTTTACAGCGAGGTTTGAACCGCTTGGATAATTAATGAAGCTTAAGAAAAAATATACTCATAATAACAAACGTCAGATTTTCAGGTTATTACCAACTGATACCGGCAAGCTGATAATCGAAGAAAGAGAAACGGAAGAGAAGCAGGCATACTTTAATTGTTTAAACATTGAAAGTGGCAAAAAGATATTTAAAAACCTTCAGCTTGATGAAAAATTCTGGCTGGGAATAGAAACTATTTATAAAGATGTTATTTTCTTTCACAGGTTTACCAAACCTGATATGCCGCAGCACAATGGTATTATTGCTTTTGATATAAATAAAAAGAAAGTAATATGGAAGGATGACAACCATACCTTTTTATTTATTAAGGATGAAAAGGTTTATACTTTCCAGCAAATGTTTGAAAACAGGAGGCATTTCACTCTCAATTATAAATCCGGTGAAGTTATTGAAGATCTTGGAAGCGATCCCATTTCAATAAATCTGTTGCGTGAAGATGTGATTGCTTCGGAGGATTTCAGCGGGTATATTTTCCCTCAGAAATTTGATGTTTCTACGGTTGTCAGCGATCCCGCAAATCAGTTTCTAAAAAGCCTCAGAGAAACACATCTAATAACAGGAAACATTGAATTTGCCCTGAAAAATCATCTTTTAATGTTCAACTTCCACGAAATAAATTCTGATAATTCTTTGAAAAATATTTTCAAGGCAGTTGATTTATCAAAAGGAAAGTATATTTTAGAAGAAACATTAAACTCACGAACCAACGCTTTTGCACCTGATTCGTTTTTTATTAAAGATGATATTCTGTTTCTTTTAATAGAAAAAATGAAAGTCGGAGTTTATGCTATTGTTATTTGATTTCAAGGGAGAGGAAAATGGAACTGACAAGCGATGAAAAAGAATTGCTGTTAAACGCTGCAAAACAATCTATACTTTCCGTATTCGGCGAAGCTGAGAAGCCCGAAATTGATTATAAAGCATATCCTATTCTAAAAGATAAATACGGCGCTTTTGTTACACTTAAAATAGATAACGAATTGAGAGGATGTATAGGTTATCTTGTTGCGATCGGTCCTTTGTTTGAAACTGTATGTGAAGCAGCGATGTCATCTGCCTTTAATGATCCGAGATTCAGACAACTTTCGAGGGAAGAATTCGATAAAATTAAAGTTGAAATTTCGGTACTTTCTCCTTTTAAGCCGATAAATAGTTATGATGAAATTGAAATCGGTAAACATGGTCTTCTACTTGATGAAGGAGGAAGGGCGGTACTTCTTCCACAGGTTGCAACTGAAAATAACTATAACCGAGATCAGTTTTTAACTGCACTATGCCACAAAGCAGGTTTGTACGGAGATTACTGGCAGGAAAAAATGTTGAAGCTTAAGGTTTTTACCGCTGATATCTTTGCAGAAAAATGAAAGGAGTAAATAATGGAAAGCATACGTGCACCTCAGGTTGCCGGATACTTTTATCCTGCTGATTCTGAAAAGCTGCAAAAAGAAATTAATCTTTTACTCGATATTTCTAAACCAGTAAAAAAAATAAAAAACATATTCGGTATAATTTCACCACATGCCGGCTATCCCTATTCAGGGAAAACCGCTGCACATGTTTACAACCTGGTAAAAGGGAAAAAATATAAACGTGTAGTTATCATTTCTCCGAGTCACAGTGAGTATTTTCCCGGGACTTCTGTTTATGATGGTGATGCATATCAAACGCCCCTTGGTAACCTGGAAGTTGATAAAGAATTCAGAGAACAACTTACGGAAGGAAGCAGAACTATATACAAGGGAATTGAAGGACATAGGAAAGAACATGCACTGGAAGTACAGCTTCCTTTTGTTCAATCTGTGCTTACAGAATTTAAAATTGTTCCGGTCGTTATGGGAGATCAGGGAAAATTATTTGTAGATGAGCTTGCTGAAAGATTAGCTAAAATTCTCGATGATGAGACTTTAATAATAGCAAGTTCCGATATGTCACATTTCCACTCAAAAATTGAAGCCGATAAATTGGATTCAATAGTTGAGAAAAGAATTAATAGTTTTGATTTTGAAAGACTTCAGAAAGATCTGGATCTAAGAAACACCGAAGCTTGTGGCGGTGGACCAATTGTGGTAATGATGAAAGCAGCTTCATTAAGAAATAAAAAACATTCAATGGTAATTCATCGTAGTGATTCCGGCGATGTAACCGGAGATAATAGTGGAGTTGTAGGTTATCTATCAGCTGTCGTTTATGGGGATTGAGACATGATTTTTTGATTAATGAATTGGTAGCCGCAGTCTTTAAACTGCGAAAATTAATTGGTTTTCCCAACCTAAAAGTTGAGGTTACCAAAACAAAAGTAGCACAAAAATTCTGGAATGAAAACCAAAGTAACAATCATCGGAGCGGGGAGAGTTGCATATTCACTGGCTTCTGCATTAAAGAAGAATGGGTATGAAATTTATTCAGTAATCAGCAGGAACAATAATTCCTCGAAAAAGCTTGCACAAAAACTTTCAATAAAAAATTATTCAACAGATCTCAAACTCATTCCGAAATCTACAAAATTATTTTTTTTTACAGTTCCTGATGGAGAAATTAAAAAGGTTGCTGTTGAACTTTCACATCTAAAATTAAATTTTAAAAATTCTTATTTCATTCATCTTTCCGGTTCGGAAAATATTGAAACTCTAAATCCATTAAAACAAAAAGGGGGAAGAACTGCATCTATTCATCCAATGCAAACATTTCCTTCCCATAAAATCGTTAGCTTAAAAAATGTTTATGCTGCCATAGAGATAAAAGAAGATAATCGTTTCCGCTATTTAGGTAAACTTTGTAAAACTCTTGGAATGATACCTTTCAGAATAAAATCTGATAAGAAATCATTGTATCATCTTGCGGGAGTTTTCGCTTCCAATTTTTTAGCCGGGAATTTATTCGTTTCAAAGAGAATGTTGGTGGAAAACAAGATTCCTGAAAACATGTTCTTTAATATTTTAAATGCTACTGTCAATACTACTTTAAGTAATATTAAAAAAGTTGGTCCGGCAAAAGCATTATCCGGTCCGGTAGAACGTGGAGACATTCAAACCATTTGCAAACATATATCTTCTTTGAAAAAAATGATTAAAAAACCGGATGGTAAATACTTCTTCTTGCAACTTAAAAATTACATTGTTCAATCAATCAATCTTCTTGATTTAGTAGAAGAAAAACAGGGAAAGCTGAACAATACACACCTGCAAATAAGAAAATTGTTGGTACGGGAATTGAGAAATCTAAAGGATTCTAATTAATCAATTTTACTATATTTATCCGTTCAAAATCAAAAAGTACGTTTCAGGAGGTATTACCATCGAAAAGACTAATAATGTAACCGTTGAGAATATTGTTTCACTGGCAAAACGTAAAGGTTTTGTTTTTCAATCATCCGAGATTTATGGCGGCTTGAATGGCTGCTGGGATTACGGTCCGCTTGGTGTTGAACTTTTAAAAAATATAAAAGAAGAATGGTGGAAGGTCATGACTTACCGCGAAGATGTGGAAGGAATTGATGCTGCTATTCTTATGCATCCAAGAGTTTGGGAAGCATCAGGACATGTTGAGAATTTCACCGATCCGATGATAGATTGTAAACAGTGCAAATCGCGTTTCAGGCTCGATGTTCTGGGAGATTCTATTAGTGAAAAAAGACAAACCAAAGCAATCAATGAGCTAAAAAATAAATTGAATGGTAAAGATGATTTACTGCAGGAACTGGAAGGTATTTATGCTGATCCCGGCGATGAAGATCCCTTTAATCTTGTACTTGAAAATGAACGACTCGGAAAACTTCTGCTTGAAGAACTTAACTGTCCGCAATGTGGAAACAAGAATACCTTTACCGAAGCTCGTAAATTTAATTTAATGTTTAAAACTTTTATTGGTCCGGTTGAAGACACTAATGCGGTTGTTTATCTGAGACCGGAAACTGCACAGGGCATTTATGTGAATTTTCTGAATGTACAAAGTGCGTCTAGACAGAAGCTACCTTTTGGAATTGCACAAATTGGTAAAGCATTTCGGAATGAAATTAACACCAAGAATTTTTTATTCCGCACACGTGAGTTTGAACAGATGGAGATGCAATTTTTTATCAACCCGAAAGAAGATGAAAAATGGTATGCCTACTGGAAGGAAGCAAGACTAAACTGGTTTAAATCTCTGGGTATGACGCCTTCTAAACTTCGTTATCATGATCATCCTGCTGATAAGCTTGCTCATTATGCAAAGGAAGCAACCGATATCGAGTATGAATTTCCGTTTGGCTGGGGCGAGATAGAAGGAATTCACAACAGAACAAATTTTGATCTGGGAAGACACGAAGAGTTTTCAGGTAAATCATTAAAATATTTTGATGAAGCAGCAAAGGAGAAATACATTCCTTACATTATAGAAACCTCGGCAGGTGCAAGCAGGTCATTCATGGCATTTCTGGTAGATTCTTATTACGAAGAAGAAGTTAAGGGCGAAAAACGAGCCGTACTCAAATTTCATCCTCGACTGGCACCAATAAAAACTGCTATCTTTCCGTTGGTTAATAAAGACGGTATGCCCGAAATTGCAAGAAAAATCGAAGCCGACCTGCGTAGAAGTTTAAAAGTATTTTATGATGACAAAGGCGCAGTAGGAAGACGCTATCGCAGACAGGACGAAGCTGGTACTCCGTACTGTATAACGGTAGATACACAAACGCTGGAGGATCAGACTGTTACTGTTAGAGAGCGGGATTCAATGGAGCAGGAAAGAGTTGCAATTGATCAGCTTGCAGGTTATGTGTTGAACAAAATTCATTCAAAATAATGTGATGAAAAAATATTTCACATCTGTTGCTTTGCTAATTATTATTCTGATCACGGGTGTAAATGCACAGGATACAAAATTTGATTCGCTGGTAATAATCGGTATTAGGCAGATTTATAATATCCGGTTTGAGAAAGCCGATGAAACCTTCCATAAATTAATTGCAGACTATCCTCATCATCCTGCCGGAAAATTTTTTATTGCGATGATTGATTGGTGGAAAATCCTGCTTGATAGAGATGATGAAAAATTGGACGACATTTTTTTTAGCAAGATTGATGATGTAATTGAACAATGTGATGTTATTTTAGATAAAAATCCCGATAACGTTGATGCATTATTCTTTAAAGGCGGTGCAATAGGTTTTAGGGGAAGATTAAACTCTTTCAGGGAAAGCTGGTTAAGCGCTGCTGATGATGGAAGAGAAGCTCTTCCACTAATCGAACATGCTAATGAAGTCGATCCGAAAAATATTGATGTTCAGCTTGGCTTCGGTATTTACAATTACTATGCAGACGTTCTTCCGGAAAAATATCCTGTTGTAAAACCATTTATGATTTTTCTTCCCTCCGGGGATAAAAAGCTTGGAATAAAACAACTAAAAAATGCTGCTATGAATGGAAAATACACCAAATATGAAGCTCAATATTTTTTGATGACTTTGTATTACAGGTTCGAGAATGATGTGGTAAATGCTGAGAAGTATGCATTAATGCTGAACAAAGAATTTCCTAATAACCCGATTTTTGAAAGATGGTATGCGAGGGTAAACGTAAAGAAGGGAACTTTGGTTTCGGCTGATTCAATTTATCACGATATTCTATATAAAGCTGATAAAAACTATCCCGGATATAACACTCTTAAAATCAGACGTGAAGCAAATTATTATCTTGGTTATCATTTGCGAAGTGAAGGCAAATATGATTCCGCAATGGTTTACTTTAACAAAAGCCTGGATTATTCTTTAAAAATGCATGAAGAAAAAGAATCGGGTTTTCTGATTAATACAACTCTTTATCTTGGTATGATAAAAGAAAATAGAAAAGAGTACGCCGCTGCTAAAATGTATTACGAAAAAGTATTGGATATGAGAGAATTCGGCAATTCACATGGTTTAGCGGAATCATACCTTGAAAGAATCCAGAAAGTAGAAAAGAATCATCGTAATTAATGATTCTTTTCATTTTTCTGCAAAAGACCTTTTTTCTCTAAATGCATTAATTATTAAAATAATCCTTCTATTGAAAGATATCTCTCGCCGGTATCATAGTTAAATGTGATAATCCTCTGTCCTTTTGGAATTTCAGGTAATTTTTTTGCTACCGCAGCTAATGCCGCGCCCGAGGAAATTCCTACAAATAGACCTTCTTCTTTTGCTGCGCGTTGTGCATAAGCAAAAGCATTTTCTTTAGATACAGTAATTGCTCCATCTAAAAGTTTAGTGTGAAGGTTGTTTGGAATAAAACCTGCACCAATTCCCTGGATTGGATGAGGTCCGGGTTTCCCACCCGAAATTACCGGAGAAGCTTCAGGTTCAACTGCAAAAGCTTTTAGTTGTGGAAATTTTTCTTTTAAAACTTTTGCTACACCAGAAATGTGTCCGCCGGTACCAACTCCTGTTATGAGATAATCTATACCTTCAGGAAAATCAGCTATTATCTCTTTTGCAGTATGATCTATATGTGCCTGAACATTAGCCGGATTATCAAACTGCTGTGGCATCCACGCTTTGGGATTTTTCGAAACTATTTCCTGTGCTTTTTCTATTGCACCCTTCATACCACCTTCTTTTGGAGTTAATTCAAAAGTAGCTCCATAAGCAGACATCAGTTTTCTTCTTTCTATTGACATAGATTCCGGCATAACAAGAATTAGCTTATATCCCTTAACTGCAGATACCATTGCTAAACCTATTCCTGTATTCCCGGAGGTGGGTTCAACAATTACACTATCACTTTTCAATATTCCTTTTTGCTCTGCGTCTTCAATCATCGAAAGAGCGATCCTATCTTTTATGCTTCCACCCGGATTAGCTCTTTCACATTTTGTCCAAACCTCATGAGTGTTTCCGAATAATTTATTTATTCGTACGTGCGGTGTCTTCCCTATTGTTGCTAAGATATTTTCAGCTTTCATAACGTGCTCCTTTATATAATGAATTCTATTTGGTCAAAATACTTTTCAGTTGAACGTACTTTTACTTCCATTTTACTGGAAACGATTGAGTTAGGTGGTACACTTTGTGTAATCCAGGAATTGCCACCTATTATGCTGTTTTTGCCTATTATTGTGTTTCCACCCAGAATTACTGCCTGCGAATAAATGATAACATCATCCTCAATAGTTGGATGGCGTTTAATATGACTAAGTGATTTTTCCACACTCAAAGCTCCGAGAGTAACACCCTGATAGATTTTTACGTTCTTTCCAATCTTTGTTGTTTCACCAACAACAACGCCAGTTCCATGATCAATAAAAAATGGTGAATCAATCTCGGCACCGGGATGAATATCGATTCCCGTGATCTGATGTGCATGCTCTGTAAAGATTCTCGGAACAATAGGAACATTCAATTCATAAAGAATATGCGCAAACCGGTATATGGAGATTGCCATTATGCCCGGATATGCCAGAATAACTTCATCAACACTTTCCGCGGCGGGATCGCCTTTGAATATTGCTTCTGCATCCATCCATAGTTTATCGTGCGCTTTCGGTATCTTTAATATAAATTTTTTTGCGATATCGTCCACACTTTCTTTCTTGATCCCCATCACCATTTTAAGTAAGTATTTCAGATTTCTTTCGAGAAGTTGAAGTTTTGCAATTACGTCGTCCGAAGAATAGTATATTTTATTTGAAAAATGAGGAAAAACAATATCTATTATCTCATTAAGAAAACCGATTGCTTCTTCTTTTAATGAAGCATTACAAGTATGTGTTTCTCGTTGAGTTAAAAGTTTTTCTGCGAATTTTGATAAGGTTGAATTATTGAGGTTACTCATATTAAATGCCGATAATGATTTTCTTGTGAATATTTGTTTTTATTCTACTAATTTTAACAAAATTCTTCAATAGTAAATAATTTTTTCTGAATTTATTCGGGATTTAATAAAATTGATTTGTTGATAATTGTGAAATGTTCTTTACAATTGAATCGTTCTCAACAAGTCATTGTTAAGAAAACAAACAAATAAGTGATTTTAAAAATTAGAAGTGCTTTACGGCTCGGGATTTATTTTGTTATATAAACTATAGAGTAGTGACCACACTAATTCTGTGCAATCCACCGATCAATCCAAGAGATGAATAACCATAATCAAACCTGTAAGTAGAAATATTAATACCTACACCTGCACTGAAGCCTGCAATACCTGCCGTTGTTCCGATTTTTAATTCAGACCGTTTTTCGTTATCGTAACCAAATCTGAGAGAAAAGACTTTGCTCAGGTAAAACTCCACACCAGCTGAAAAAGCTTTGAAACGCTGACCGAAATTATCTCTTTTTTCAGTGAGTTCATGGAAATTAAGGGATAATCGTACGGGAAGATTTTCTAATCTTTTTGAGATACCCAAAGCAACATCAATCGGTAAATCTTCTCTTGTTTCGATGTAAGATGATAATTGCGTGCCTAAATTCAGGGCAACTAAAGCAATATTAACCTGTTGAGAAGGGATGGCATAATGCAAACCAAGATCGACTGCTGCCGCACTTGAAGATTCATCAGCAATGCTGGAATAAATTAATTTTACATTTGCACCATAATAAAAATTTTCATCCAATGTTCCAGCATAACCTAAAAGCACAGCAAATTCTCCAGCACTGAACTCACCATTACGAGTACCGAATTCATCAGCCCTGTCAAACGATCCATAATTGATATATTGAATTGCTGTTCCGAATCTGCCAAGACCTTCTATTTCAGTTGAATAGGCTAAACTTGCCAGGTTTATATCTAATAAATGTTTCGTAAAAGAAAATGAGATGGGAGAATTATCTAAAAGCATCATCCCTGCAGGGTTGTAGAAAATTATATCAGCGTCATCAAAATATGTTATAAAACTTCCACCCAGGGCACCGGCACGTGCACTGTTATCAACTCTTAAAAATTCATATGTGTTCTGACTGAAAATGTTCCCCAAAGAAATTAAGAAAATTGTAACCGCAAGAATTGCTGTTCTTTTCATAAAACTCCCTTAAAAATAACGCAACTATTTAACTATATTCAAAAATAATCGCAAGGGCAAAGATATTGCAGTAATCCAGGATTATAGTTTAAGCCGAGAAGATTAAGTTTTAACTATCAGGTTTACGTCTTGATATAATTAAGTAAACTCTTGATATTAGCGAAGTCTATGTACGGATATTTTAGCAATACAATCCCATATTATTTTACCCGGAGTTTAATATCGATTTTTATTCTCTTTTCTCTGGCTGCTTTTTCCCAAACAAAGACCAACTTAGAAGTATTTTATTCACTGACTGATTCATTATTAAATAAAATTGATTCTGAAATAACCAATAGGGATCAAAAAATACTTTTAACATTAAATCTCGGAGATTCATATACTATCTTTTCAAACCACATTATTAGCGGTTTAAAGAAGTATGACAAGAATATTACCACTTCAAAACCAGAAAACCAGGTTTTGCCGGAAATAAATTTGAATTTAACTGTAGCAGAAGTTAAATATGAAGATGCAGAACGAAGTGGTTGGTTCGGGGATTATTATGTTAAACGGAAGATTTTTATAAAAGGCGATTTCCTTTATTCATCCTCTGCACAAGGATTTAATGAATATTATTTTGTATCTGTAGATTCTGTTAAGGTAGATGAAATTGAAACGCTTGAAAATGATTCTTTTCCTTTTTCTAAGGGAAAAATTCCTGCCGAACCTTTCTTTTCAAGTCTATGGGAACCGGTTATTGCAGTTGGTGTTGCGGCATTAACTGTAATTTTATTCTTTTCCGTAAGAAGTAAGTAACCGGATTTTCCCTTTGAGGGATTTTTATTTTTAAGTAATTTTATTTTTAATGTTTTCCGAGATGTTTTTAAATATGAACAAAATTGTAATTATATCATCATTATTATTTCTCATTGTCTGGGGTTGCTCATCCTCCCTGGAGGTAGCTAATCTTACCCCGGAAGAGCGCATAGAAAATGCAAAAAAGCTCTATGAAGATGAGGATTATGAAGAAGCAGTAACGGAACTTGAAGCTATCATTTTGCAGTATCCCGGTAGTGCAATTGTAGATGATGCACAATATTACTTGGCAATGACAAGATATCGGAGAAAAGAGTACATTTTAGCCGCTTATGAATTCAGCAAGCTGATAAAAAATATGCCTGCGAGTTCCTTTGTACCGGATGCGCAGTTTATGCTTGCAGAAAGTTATTATCAGCTATCGCCCAATTTTAATCTTGATCAAACATATACCAAGAAAGCGATTACCGAATACCAGGCCTTTATAGATTATTTTCCATTGAATGAAAAAGTGCATGAAGCCGAACAAAAAATTAATGAACTTAACACCAAGCTTGCGGAGAAAGAATATTCTATTGCGCAGATTTATGAAAAGATGAATTACTTTACCGCGTCGTTAAAATATTACGATTTTGTAGTTGAGACTTATCACGATACTCCGTTTGGACCAAAGGCTCTTTATGGGAAAATAATGCTTCTACTGGAAAGAGACAGAGAGGATGATGCATTAAAAGATATGAAAAGATACCTGCAGTTATTCCCGAATGATGAGAACAGCAGTGAAATAGAGGAATTGAAAAGTTCACTTGAAGAAAAAATTTCTCTTAATTAATGCAAAAGAAAAAAAAAGCAAGTGAATCTTATATAGTGATGACCGAACTGGTTCTTCCTCATCATACTAATCAGCTTGGTAATCTTTTGGGCGGGCAGTTGATGCATTGGATAGATATCTGTGCTGCCTTAAGTGCAGCTAAGCATAGTCAAAGGGTGTGCGTAACAGCTTCAGTAGACAGGGTAGATTTTCATCATCCGATTAAATTAGGAGATGCTGTAACACTTCATGCTTCGGTAAACCGCGTTTATAACACTTCAATGGAAGTTGGAGTAGAGGTTTATGCTCAATCTTTTAAAAAGAATTTGAAAGTTCACAGCAATACTGCTTATCTTACTTTTGTTTCTGTAGATGATAATGGCAAACCAGTTAAAACAACACAGTTGCTCCCTGAAACGGAAGATGAAAAAAGACGATACGAGGAGGCACTTGAGCGAAGAGAATACAGGCTTCAATTCAGGACACGCAAACATTAAGATAATAATTTGCTGGCTCTTTCTTGTAAGCACTGCATTATCTCAAATTCCAATAAACGGATTCTGCCAGCTAAAATCATTTACTGTTAATCCCGGCTATAAAAACCTCGTTATAGCAGATATCAATTATGATTCTTTTAATGATTACATCCTTTTCTCATCAGGTGATAATTCATTACAATTAATAGAAAGGGTGAAAGATTCTACTATAGCGTCTTACAAGATTTTTGTTAACTTTAATATTTCCCGGATAGTTCCTGTATTCGATAAAAAAACCGGCACAGCTCGATTTTTTTTTCTTGATAGAGATAAGAGAACCGCTGGATTATTTTATTTGACTGAAAAGGAGAGATTAAATTTTATTGATAAAATCGCTTTCGATTCCTATCCGGAAAATATATCCACTGGAGATATTAATGAAGACGGCAATTTGGATTATCTTGTATCCGGTGCCGGGTTTAAAGGATTATCAATCCTTCAATTAATAGATGACAAACTTGTTGAGACGAACATCAGGAGTAATAGAAGTTATGCAGAAGCGGTCTTTGCCGATATTTCTAATGATGGTTTCCCGGATATTATAGCTTTTAATCTGTTCAGTAACTCGCTCGATATTTTTTTTAATGATGAATTCGGAAATTTTGAACTGATCCGTTCTATGCATCTTAATGAAAATATCGAGAATTTGAAAACAGTACGTTTTAATGAGGATTTCGATAACATTGTTTATTCATCTATTAAATCAATTAAGATTATTGCCGGTGGGTTTGAATCAGCTTACGATAAAATTTCAACAATTAAAACAGAGTATCAACCTGATAGGTTCGTAGTTTCTGATTTTAACAACGACAGGCTTAAGGATATCGCATATATAGATAAATTAAACGGAACACTTTCAATTCTGTTCGCAAAAAATGAGAAACAGTTTTACCCGGAAATAGTTTATCTTAAAAAAGAGGGTATAACAGATTTAAAAGTCATCAGGAAGAATTATTATAACAGCTTGGTTCTTTTAAATTCCAATGGGGAAATCTTCATGATAAAAAGACTTTCATCACTCCCGGAAGAAACAAAGATAATTCCTGCCATCCAACCCAACACTGTCATTTCTTTTGACTACGGGAATGATAGAATAAAAGATATTTGTTATATAGATCAGTCGGATAACACATTGAACTTTTTAATAAACAATTATCTGGGAATTCCAACTTATTTTTATTCAACTTCAGTTTCTACTTTGCATAGTGAAATTATTGTAGATGATACAAAACCTTTCAATAAAGAATTTTATTGCTATTCTACTGGCAATAAAATGCTGGAAATTATTGATTATGATTTTGCCAAAGTTAGAACCGAGAGTGATCAGTTGTATGCTCCCGGAACAATTGAAGATCTTGCCATAGAAAGGAGAGATGATCTTGTACATATTTATGTCGCGCTTGAAATGGGCAAGGTATTCAAAATAGGTGAATATGAATATCACTATTTCAGGTATAATTACCGCGAATATTCTTTTAACGATTTCGATATTGTTAAAGCTAAATTATTTATTTCGGACTCACCCGAATTATATTTCTGGAAAAATCAAAAAGACTCGCTCTATTTTATTAAGGCGAAAACAAATTCAAAGATTACATTTTATCAGAAAATAGGTGGAGTAGGGAAAGCCATATATAATTCGTCAAATGAAATTAATGAATACATGTTTGGAGGAAATAATCCAACATTTCTAACACTTTTCGAAACCGATAGTAGTTTATATGCAACAATTTCATCCGATTCAATCTTTTCTTTTCTATCCCAGAAAATTGATTCTTCAGCTTCAAATAGTGGTGTTGCAGGTTTAATTACTTTTTATCATCTAATACCGATGAGCGATGAAAGTATAATTACTTATATCCCCGGTTTAAAATCTTTTAACAAAATAGATACTAAAATTAGAGGGGGCAAATTATTTGCAGAAAAGTTATTTGATAAGGAAAATGTAAAGGATTATGTTGTCGGGGTGAAAAATCATAAGGAAAGCTATATCATTTGTACTGCCAAATCAGAAGGATATTTAACATTAAAACGCATCAGATAATTACGGTAATTGCATTTCTAATATTATCCCGATTTTATGTTTACGCACAACAGCAACAGATTGAAAATCTGGACTCGTTGTACTATAAATTTTTATTAATGCATGGTAAAACAGATATTCCGGGTAATTTCATAACAAAAGGATTATCATTAGAAGAAAGAAAATGTGGTTCTGGATTGTTTAATTCTGTAAGGTTGAATTTAAATAGATTCACGCCCAAACAGCAGATTGAAATAGCGAAGCATTTACAAAGACCTGATTTACAAACCAGTATAGTTTCTCAATCCGGCATATTCCGTATACATTTTGATACTACAGGAAGTGGTGTGCCAGCATATAGTTCCTCTTTATCACCTTATGGAAATGCATTAGAAGTTAGTAAGGCACTTGATTCGGCGTATAATTTTGAAGTTAATTATTTAGGTTACCCGCCGCCTCCCAATGATAACGGACAGGGTGGGGATAATTTAGTTGACATTTACATTTTATACATTGGTGCTGGCTATTACGGGAGTACTGATTCTGAAGATATTATTGACGAAGCTAAGCAGACTTATACATCCTATATAAAAATTGATCCTGCATTTGGACCGCAATTTTATACGCATGGATTGGATGCAATGCATGTAACCATTGCTCACGAACTTCACCATGCAATCCAATTAGGGAATTATACCAATAGATATGACCTTGATGGCTTTTTTTATGAGTTAACCTCAACTTCAATGGAAGAGTTTGTGTACGATGATGTTAACGACTATTATGGTTATATAAAATCATATTTTAATCATCCTGAAACCCCGCTATCTTCAACCGATGGATACAGCTCTGCAACATGGAATATATTCCTTCAGAAAAGATTTGGTTATGATATTATTAAACGTCAGTGGGAATTAATGCCCACTCTAAGAGCGATGTATGCAATAAGCTCGGCG
>JAJDNK010000198.1 GCA_022340715.1 bacterium BMS3Abin03
AATCTAACACCTGCTGCATTTATGTGTCCTCCACCTCCGAACTGCGCAGCTAATTTATCAACCGGAATATTCCCTTTTGATCTGAAACTTATTTTGAATCCTTTTTTAAGTTCAATAAAAAGCATTCCCATTACTATATTTTCAATTGATAAAGTATAATTTACAAAACCATCCGTATCGCTTTCCAAAGCACTAAAATCATCAATATCTTTTTTTGTCAAACACATATAACCTATTCTATTATCGCCGATTAATTTAATGCTGCCGAGCGCTCTACTAAGTAATCTTATTTTACTTAACTTATTCTGATCATAAACTTTATCATAAACTTCTACCGGGTTAACACCAACATCTAGAAGTTTTGCAATTACTCTGTGAAGTTCTGCAGTTGTACGTTCAAACCGGAAAGAACCGGTATCAGTCATAATTGCAGCATATAATTGGTAAGCTATATCATATTCAAGTTCTACAATTCCAGATTGTTCAATAAAATCGTAGATGATATGTCCAGTTGCTGCGTACTGATCATCATCAAAATAGTAATCAACGAAATCTTCCGAATCCTGGTGATGATCTATACTAATTTTTATTTTTTTCGATTCGGTAAAAACTTTTTCCATACTTGCTAAACGATTCAACCTGTTAAAATCCACACCTATCAGAACATCGGATTCATCAAAATATTTAATATCACTACCTGGATTAAATTTCTTAACAACATCGTCCGAATCTAGAAATTTAAGGTAATAAGGTGTTTCACTGTGATTAATTATATGTGCTTTTTTACCCAGTTTTTTTAATACTTTATACAATGCAATCTCAGAACCGATTGCATCGGCATCAGGATTAACATGTGTCGTAATTAAAAACGAACTGTTATCTTCTATTATTCTTTTTAATAGTTGAAAATCCATGAATTCTTCAAAAAAAAGAAGGGCTTGAATTAACAAGCCCCTCTATTAATAATATAAAATATCCTTTAATATTATAAGAAAGTTTAATTCACTTCCCAGGTATTTGCACCATAAAGCATCTTGGCAAGATCACCTTTACCTCTTTTTTCTGTGACTAAATTTATCTGGTCTCTGATCCCGCCATCATATGTTTCTCTCTTAATTTGCCTGAAAACACCAACCGGTGTTGGCAGGCTAGGATGATCAGTCATATGAGCGAGAATCATAGCTAGAATAGGTTCATCAGAAAATTCATCATGAACAAGCAGGTCATCTTTTGAATAAGATCCACTTGCGAGGTCAACAGTTATCGGTTTAACACCATCTAATTTAATTCCTTTATCGCTATCTTTTCCAAATATCATAGGTTTACCATGTTCAAGAACTAATACACTATCATCTTTGGTATCTTTTTCCGTTAATAATGAAAATGCACCATCATTGAAAATGTTACAGTTTTGGAATATTTCAATAAAAGCCAATCCTTTATGTTCACCAGCACGTCGTATCATTTCCTGTAAATGTTTGGGACTCCTGTCTATTGTTCTTGCAACAAATGTTGCATCAGCACCAATTGCTAATGATACCGGATTAAAAGGATAATCGATGCTACCAAAAGGAGTTGTTTTCGTTATTTTTCCTTTTTCGGATGTCGGTGAATACTGGCCTTTTGTTAAACCATAAATCCTGTTATTAAATAACAGAATTTTTAAATCGATATTCTTTCTACATGCATGAATAAAATGATTACCGCCAATACTTAAAAGATCTCCGTCACCGGTTGCAACCCAAACATCAAGATCGGGGTTTGCTACTTTTACACCAGTTGCAATAGCAGGTGCTCTTCCATGGATTCCATGGAAACCATAAGTATTCATGTAGTATGGAAATCTACTTGAACAACCGATCCCAGATATCCATACAATTTTTTCTACGTCTTTATTAATGATTTCGGGAAATGTTCTCTGCACCTGGGCAAGAATAGAATAATCACCGCATCCGGGACACCATCTTACATCCTGATCACTTGCAAAATCCTTGGCAGTAAGCTTTTTTTCTTTTACTTCTTCATTAGTTGCCATTATTACCTCCGAGTAATTCAGTTATCTTTCCCAAAATGTCCTTTGATTTTAATGGTAGTCCCCTGACAAGATTAAACTGTTCTACTTCAATTAAGAATTCACTTTTAATTAATTTTGCTAATTGTCCGAGATT
Source organism: bacterium BMS3Abin03 (assembly GCA_022340715.1). Taxonomy (GTDB): domain Bacteria; phylum Bacteroidota; class Ignavibacteria; order Ignavibacteriales; family Ignavibacteriaceae; genus BMS3ABIN03. The sequence goes on from JAJDNK010000198.1 coordinate 2,169, forward strand.
AATCTCAGGAATTAAAATTTTATCATACTTCTTCAATACATCACCAGTGTTCTTTGGTAATGGATTAATGTATCGTAGATGAGCCTGTGAAACTTTATACCCGGCAGCTCTTGCACGTTTAACAGCATCTTTAAGAGTACCGTAAGTACCGCCCCAACCTAAAACAAGCAGATCACCTGTTTCATCACCATCAACTTTAAGATCGGGTATATCATTAGCAATGTTTTTAATCTTATTGTTACGAATATTAATCATTTTATTATGATTGTCAGGATCATAACTTACATTACCGGTAATGTCAGCTTTTTCAAGACCACCGATACGATGTTCTAAACCTGGGGTTCCCGGAATAGCCCATGGTCGTGCAAGGTTTTCATTTCGCAGATAAGGATAGAATCCTTCTATTTCAGTTCTGAACGAAACTGAAATATCCGGTAGTTCATCAATATCAGGAATCTTCCATGGTTCCGAACCGTTTGCGATATAACCATCAGTTAATAGAATTACTGGTGTCATATATTTTAAAGCAATTCTTGAAGCTTCGATCGCCTGGTAAAAACAATCTGTAGGTGTGCAAGCTGCAAGCACAGCAACCGGTGCTTCACCATTTCTACCATACACTGCTTGAAGCAGATCAGCTTGTTCAGTTTTAGTTGGTAATCCTGTGCTAGGTCCGCCTCTTTGAACATCTACAATTACGATAGGTAATTCAGTCATTACTGCCAGTCCAATGGCCTCTGTCTTCAACGCCATACCAGGACCACTTGTTGTTGTTAGTGCAAGATTTCCGGCAAAAGCTGCACCAATCGCCGATGAAACTCCGGCAATTTCATCTTCTGCCTGCACTGTTTTCACACCGAAATTTTTATATGAACTTAAATATTGAAGTATCTCTGAAGCTGGTGTTATCGGATATGAACCTAGAAATAATGGCAGTTTACTTTTTACGGAAGCTGATAGAAATCCAAGTGAAAGTGCCTCGTTACCGGAAATGTTTCTGTATTTCCCTTTAGGAAGCTGAGCAGGTTCAACAATATATCTTGTAGTAAAGATTTCTGTGATTTCACCAAAATTAAATCCTGCCTGTAAAGCTTTAAGGTTAGCATCAACTATATCTTTATTTTTAACAAATTTTTTCTTTACCCATTCCTGTGTTTTTTCCAGAGGCCTGTTGTATAGCCAGTACATCATTCCGAGTGCAAAAAAGTTTTTGCACCTGGCAACTTCTTTCACAGAAAGCGGGCTTCCTTCCAGTGCATTCGAAGTTAAAGAGCTTATCGGCACTTTATATACATGATATCCGTCAAGTGTATTGTCTTCAAGTGGGTTAGATTCATACCGAGCAAGCTTAAGATTTTTAGGATCGAAAGAATCGGTATTTACTATTATTGTTCCATTAGGATTTAATTCAGGTAAATTCTTTTTCAAGGCTGCTGGATTCATTGCAACCAAAACATCCGGTACATCACCGGGTGTATTAACATCAAGACTACTGAAGTGTAACTGAAATCCACTAACTCCATAAAGTGTTCCGGCAGGCGCACGAATTTCTGCCGGGTAATCAGGTAAAGTGCTTAAATCATTACCTACCCATGCAGTCGTGTCGCTGAATTGAGTTCCGGTTAATTGCATTCCATCACCTGAATCTCCAGCAAATCTTACAGTAACGTCAGCCAGTTTTTCAACTTTTTTCTCTTTTACTTCATCCATTTTATCTCTCTTAATGAATTTTTTATTACAATTACTAAACTAATAAGACTGTTATGATATAACAAAACTTTTGCATTCAATTAATTCCGGACATAATTTTCAAAAACTCATCCGCATCTACAAAGCCCGTTATCCTGTTAACCTCTTCACCTTTTGAGTTTAGAAGAAGAACAGTAGGAACACCGATAATTTTATATTTATCACGTAATGTTTCTACTTCATCGTCAAGTGATTTAGTCATATCGGCTTTGTAAGTATTGAATTCTTCTGAGAGTTTTATAACTCTCGGATCACTAAATGTAAGAGCATCTAATTCCTTACAAGGTATACACCAATCAGCATAAAAATCTATGATAATCCCTTTTTGTCCGAATGACGCTATTGCTGATTGGGAATAAGGTTTCCAGTTTATACTTGCAGTTTCTTTTGGAATAACTGCATAAGCTGCAACAGCCATTACAACAACACCAAAAATGGTTTTAATAATTCTGAATACTTTAATATTACTTGCTTTTCTTTCAAAGAAAATAATATATAATCCTGCTGCTATCATATAAACCGGAAGAACAAAACCTGAAATTGCTTTCGGAATTAAGGGTAGCAGAAAATAGATTGCCATTCCTACAAGAATCAATCCAAATATATATTCAACAGCTTGCATCCATTCACCGGAACGAGGTAATTTTTTGATTTTCCCGGAAAAAATTGCAAGAAAAAGATATGGAGTTCCAAGTCCCAGTGCTAAAACAAAAAACATTATAAAACCGAAAAACACATCTTGTTTAGCAGCAACATAGGTAACAAGTCCGAGCACAAAAGGACCAATACAAGGAGCTGCAACAATCCCCAGAGTTAAACCCATGAAAAATGCACCGTAATAGCCACCTTTAGCTCCACCAGCTTTTGCTACAAGTTTATCAGGTAATTTAAATTCATAAACTCCAAACATGCTTAAGGATAAAGCGATAAGTATTAATGCAACTGCAATAATTACAACGGGATTTTGTAAAAGTGTTCCAAAAACTGCCCCAGTAAGTGATGTTATAACTCCGATTACAGAATATGTTACAGCTAAACCAACAACAAAAAGGATTCCCATAACTGCAAGACGTTTCGTACTACCTTCACTTTGTCCGCCGAAGAATCCGATTGTAATTGGAATTAAAGGATAGACGCATGGAGTAAGATTCAAAGCCAATCCGCCAAGAAATACGATTATCAATCCAAGTAGAATACCGTTACTTTGAAGAACATTTGAGATATCATTATCTGAATCCTGGTTTTTATTAATAACAACATTACTCAAACTAAGATCTATATTCTTAAACACAGATTGATTGATTTCGTTAATCGCATCTTTTTTATCTGCGATATTAATAACCATGGTATCAATTACAGAACTAGGTGGTAAACAACTTTGATTATTGCATGCCTGGTATCTGAGCTTCAAGATTAGATTGTATTCACCGGGTTTAAGATTTGCAGATTTGATTATTCCACCAATATAAATTTTTCCTTCAAACACAGAAAGAGCTTTTTCAGAAAAATCTAATTTGATATCCTTTGCCTGTGGATAAACAATTTTTGTTAGTTTAAAATCAGTAGAATCTGTTAAATGTAGTTGAGTAGGAATAAGGTAATCTTCTTTTGGTAGATTGCTGTTTATATGCCATCCATCTTTTACATCCCCTTCAATAGCAATTTTAAATTCAGATCCGGAATAAACTTTATCAAATGACTGGTAAGTTTTTATTTGGACAATATCATTCGGAGCACCGAATTGCGAATACAATGGTTGTACCCCAAAGAAAATTATAACAGTAAAGATTAATAAAAAATTATTGTTGTTCATTTTTTAGTTTGCGGCTGCAATTTAATTGCGCCATCCCTGTACAATAGGGAATCTTCTGCCGTATCCAAATGCCTTTCTCGAAACTTTTAATGCCGGCGGTGCTTGGTATCTTTTAAATTCATTTATATCTACAAGTCTTAAAACTTTTTTAACTACTTCCTTATTGCCGATGACAGAGGTTATCTGGTTAATTTCCTTATTTTCTTCTAAATACATTCTCAAGATTTTATCCAATAAATCATAAGGTGGAAGAGAATCCTGATCTGTTTGACCATGTTTAAGTTCTGCTGAAGGTGGTTTTTTAATAATCTCGGTTGGGATAATCTCATCACTTCTATTAATATAATTGGCTAACCTATAAACATCAGTTTTATAAACATCAGCAAGCACAGCCAAACCACCGTTCATATCTCCGTAGAGCGTGCAATACCCAACAGCCATTTCTGATTTATTTCCAGTGGACAAAAGTAAATAATTATCATTATTTGCAAAAGCCATTAAATAGATACCCCTTATCCGTGCCTGCAAATTTTCTTCCGTTATCCCAATTAACTCTTTCTCTAACTTTGGCAATAAAATTTCCAAAACTTTATCTACTACTGGTTGTATTGTAACATTTCGGTGAGAGATACCTAATTTATTTATCAGTTTTACCGAATCATTTATGCTACCTTCACTTGAATACTTAGATGGCATTAAAACGACATTTACATTTTCTTTTCCTAAGGCTTTTACTGCAACATATGTAACCATAGCCGAATCTATACCCCCACTTAATCCAACAAGAGCTTTTTTGAAGTGAAGCTTTCTGCTGTATTCTTTTACACCATAAATCAGTGAATTCAAAACTTCTTCCTCGAAACTCTCTTCACAATTATCATTAAGTGCTGAGTCATTTTTTGTGTCGAAGATAAAAAAATCTTCTTTATAATTTTTTCCAAGTCTGGTGAGTTCACCATTTCCATTAAAGCACATACTTGCACCATCAAAAATAAGATCAGTCTGTGCCCCAACACAGCAAACATACGCAAGGGGTATGCTGTCCTTTTTACAAAGAAGAGAAAGCATATCCGCCCGTTCCTTTCTTTTACCAAAAAAATATGGACTGGCAGATATGTTTATAAGAAGTGTAGCACCTTTTTCAATTAATTCTTTTACCGGATCTTCCGAATACCTTCTTCTGTACCAATAATCCTCATCATTCCAAATATCTTCACAAATCGATATCCCTAATTTTTCACCTTTGTATTCGAAGACTTCAATCTTTTTTGCGGAATCAAAGTAACGCATTTCATCGAACACATCATAATTAGGTATAAGTGATTTGTTTTGTATGAATTGAATCTTTCCGTTAAAAGCAAGTAAAGCAGAATTGTGAATGTTAGTTCCTATTAAATCATCATCTTCAGTAATAGAACCGAAAATTAATCCGATATCCTTTGTGCTATTGGCAATTTCATTCATTGCATTTTTTACAGCCAATCGAAATTCAGATTTTTCAACGAGATCTCGCGGTGGGTAACCTACTAATGAAAGTTCAGGACTGATTACTAAATCTGCTCCTGCTTCTACTCCCCTTTTATAACCTTCTAATATATTTTGTTTGTTAAACTCTAAATTGCCAATTACAGAATTTAGCTGGCAAAGTGCAATTTTCATTGATATATGGTTAAAAATCTATTTTCATAATTGATAAAATCCATAGAAATTATTTTCATGATTGATAAATTCATCCAATAATTTCGTTGTGAAATATAAGAATATTTAGCTCAAAAATGTTAATCCCGGTATATTTGATAAATTATTGCACTTCTTTTATAATAAAGTCTGAATCATTTGATTAAAAATGATAGGATTACTTTTTAAAAATGAGTTTGTAAAAATATAAAGCTATATATAACAGTAAAATTTATTTTTTAACCGTTTTAATTTATTTAAAACATATTAAATCAAATATTTATAAATCTTTCTTAAAAATTATACAGCGTATGGCTCGTAATTTGAGTATTTTAGATGTACGTGATTGATCAATAACACGAAAGAATTCTTTATGCTGGAGATCAGAGGTCATGCAAGAGGCGGTCAGGGAATGGTTACCGCTTTTGAAATTCTTGCAAAAATCTGCAGCCAATCAGGTGAATATCATGTTCAGGCTTTCCCTTCTTTTGGAGTAGAACGCACCGGCGCACCAATACAAGCTTATCTTAGAATTGCAAAAGGAACAATCTTAAACCGGAGTAATGTCTATAATCCACATCTCGTTGTTGTATTTGATGAAACATTGATTGAACAGGTACAAGTATTTAACGGTTTAAGAAAGAATGGAGCAATTCTCATAAATACTGAAAGAGACTCAAAAGAGTTTGCTGATCATGCTCATAAAGTTTATACAGTTCCCGCAACAAAAATTTCACTTAATAAAGGCTTGGGTAGTAAAGCATTACCAATCGTTAATTCCGCAATGATAGGTGCGATTGTGAAGATATTGAACTCCCACATAGAATCTGCAAAATCAATTGTTGGTGAAAATGTACCGGCTAAGAGAAAAGAAAATGAAGAGGCAGCTTCAATAGCGTTTAACAGTGTTGTTGGCAATGATAAATTAAATGAGTATTTACTAAATTTAATTAATCAATCGGAAGATGACTTAACCCGGATAGAACTTCACAAGGAAACTGAAGCAGAAGAGAAAAAAGTAAATTTGAAAGATCTTCCGAGAATCCCATTCTGGTCACAACCTATTTCTTCAAACAAAACTGGTAGCTGGAGAGTATTAACTCCATCCTATACTGAAAAACCTGCACCTTGTACAACCAACTGCCCTGCTGGAACCGATGTTAGATTATTCGTTAAGCTCACATCCGAAAAAAAATTCGATGAAGCATTCAAAGCCATCTATAATTATAATCCTTTCCCGTCTACTTGCGGAAGAGTTTGTCCTCACTTTTGTGAACAAAATTGTAACAGGATAGAATTAGATGAAGGATTAAATGTTGGTGCTATTGAAAGATTTTTAGGAGATAGATCTTTTGAGAATAAATTTCAAAAGAGCAAAATAAGCTTTGATGAGAAGATAGCTGTTATAGGTGCCGGCCCTGCCGGACTAACATCTGCACTTAGATTGACTCAAAAAGGATATAATGTAACTGTCTTTGAGGCTTTACCTTACGCAGGAGGAATGATGCGAACAGGAATTCCTCAATTCAGGCTTCCGCAGGAAATCCTGGACAAAGAAATAAAACAAATAGAAGATCAGGGTGTTAAAATAATACTGAATAAAAAAGTTAGGATCAATGAATTAAAAGATGATTTCGATGCTGTAGTTGTTGCAGTTGGTTCACACATTGGTTCAAAGATGAATATTCCTAATGAAGAAATAGTAATTGATGGGATTAATTTTCTTCATAACTTCAAATTAAAAGGTGATAAATTTAAGTTAAGGAAAGGAGATGAGGTTGCTGTAATCGGCGGCGGAAATACTGCTATCGATGTCGCAAGAACTGCACTAAGAATTGGTGCAATTCCAACTATCTATTATAGAAGAACCCGCAAAGAAATGCCCGCCATTGCTCATGAAGTTAATGAAGCACTCTCCGAAGGAATTAAAATAGAATTTTTAACGGCACCTGTTAAATTAAACCAAAATGGTAAAATTGATCTTACATTAATTAAAATGAATCTTGGGGAACCGGATGAATCTGGAAGAAGAAAACCTGTAGAAGTAAAAGGATCAGAAAAACAGATTCAAGTAGATAAAATAATTGCGGCAATTGGTCAACGATCGGACGAATATGTTTTTGCAGGACAAAAAGTTAAAGCTGTGCAAGGTAGAATAAACAATGATTTCGGTATTCCGGTTTTTTGCAGCGGTGATATGTCCTGGGGTGGTACAGTTGCAGAAGCAATCGGAAGCGGAAATAAAGTTGCTGAAGAGGTAAATGCATTTTTAGAAGACTTACCGTTTTCGAATGAGAAATCCATAGGAAATATTGTAGTACCTTCAGATATTAATTTTAACTACTACCTTCCAACTCCCAGAACACAGAATCCGGTAAGAAAAACAAAAAATTATTTGAATAATTTTGAAGAAGTCGTAAAAGGACTAACCGAGAACGAAATTGTAATCGAATCAAAACGTTGCTTACATTGTGGTGATTGCTACAACTGCGGAAATTGTTTTAACTATTGTCCCGATGCTGCAATATTTATAGATGACGAAAACCGTTTAAGAATCGATTACGATTACTGTAAAGGTTGTGGAATTTGTGCAAATGAATGTCCCTGTTCTGCAATAAGTTTTCAATTGGATGAGGCAGTTTATGAATAACGATATTCATACAAAGGAGATATTAAAACCAGTGAGTAATTCCAAACAAATTGTGGAAAAGTATCCCAGGCACACATTAAAAATCATTAAGGGTAATTTTGCAGCTGCTGAAGCAGCAAAATTATGCAGAGTAGGATTCGTTCCTGCTTATCCAATAACTCCTCAAACATCAATAGTTGAACGTCTTTCATCTATTGTTGCTGCCGGGGAACTGGATGCACGTTATGTAAATATGGATAGTGAACATTCTGTTTTTGCAGCAGCGATGGGAGCATCGCTCGCTGGTGAGAGAGTTTTCACAGCAACTAGTGGTCAGGGATTATTTTATGCTCACGAAGTTCTACATGCAATTGCACATTTTCGTTTACCTATTGTAATTTGTAATGTTGGTCGTCCTTCTCTTCCCTGGAATATATGGTCTGATCAAACTGATTCTATTTCACAACGGGATACAGGATGGATTCAATTTTACGGAGAAAGCTCACAAGGAGTACTCGATACAATTATCCAGGGATATGTAATTAGTGAAAAGCTTGACCTGCCTGTTATGGTCGTTCTCGATGCTTTTTATCAAAGCCACACAAGCGAAAATGTTTGGGTTCCCGACAGCGATTTAGTCGATGAATTTCTTCCACCCAAAAAAAGAAACGGAAATGAAATAGATCTTAAAAATCCTAAGGATTATGGTGGATTAGTTCCACCGGATCATTATGAAACCTTTAATTTTCAGTACTGGCGGGATATAACAAAAGTTGAAGAGTTAACTGATGAAATAGGACAAAAATTTGGCGAATATTTTGGAAGAAAATATTCAGCAATAGAAGCAGTTAATATCGGTCCTAAAACAAAAATGATACTAGTTGCCCTTTCAACTATTACATCAACAGCGAGAGGTGTTATTAATAATCATCCTGAAGTTGGACTTATCAAGCTGAGATTATTCAAACCTTTTCCTGTAAAATCTATTTTGAAAGCATTTGAAAATGTTCCCGATGATACAATTATAATCAATGTTGAAAGGAACTTTATCGGTGATAAAGAAGGTGCAATTGCACACGAAATGAAACATGCTCTTTACGGTAAGAAAAATAAAATGTACGATGTTTATACAGGATTAGGTGGAAAAGATGTTCCGCCTTTAACAATTGAGAAAATAATAGAAAAAGGATTTAAAGATCCTGAAGAAATAATTTGGATAGATTTTGAATAAAGAAAATAAAAGTCAGGTAAGAAACTAAATGGAACCAATGAATGAATTTCTGATAAAAGAAGAACAGGTATTTTCTGGTGGATTAAGCTGTCGCGGTTGCGGATGGGCTTTGCTTGTTAGGCATCTCTCTAGCATACTTGGAGAAAAAACTGTTTATGTTCTTCCGGCTTCATGTTTTTCTATTATTACCGGGCCGTATCCACTTAACGAATTAAAAGGAACAATCGTTCATACAATGTTTGCTGCCGCACCTGCTACTGCTACAGGAATAAGAGCAGTTCTTGACAGACAAGGAAATGAAGATGCTACTGTTGCAGTGTTGGCGGGTGATGGAGGAACTTTCGATATTGGAATACAATCTCTATCCGGTGCTGCATCACGAGGTGAAAATATTTTGTACGTTTGTAATAACAATGGTGCGTATATGAACACCGGTATTCAAACCAGCACTGCAACTCCCTACGGAGCAATTACAACTACAAATCCCGGAACTAATTTTAAGAACACAATGCCAAAAGATTTAATGGGAATAATAGCAGCTCACAACATTCCTTATGCTGCAACTGCTTCACTTGCATTTCTGGAAGATTATAGATATAAAATTAAGAAAGCCAAAAAAACAAAAGGATTCAGATTACTGATGATCGATGGTCCCTGTCCTCCCGGACATAAAACTTCACCCGATCAATCGATTTCAATCACAAGACTTGCGGTTGAAACAAGTCTCTTCCCACTCTTCGAAGTTGATAATCAAAAATATAAAATCAACTATTTCCCTGAAAAGAGAGTTCCTGTTGAAAAATGTATGAAACTTCAGGGAAGATTCAGTCATCTCTTTAAGAACAATTCTGCAAATGTCATTCAGGAAATTCAAGACTATACCGATCACAACTGGCAGAGGTTGAATGAGCTTCATAAACAAAGTAGCAGTAATTGATATCTGCTCTTTTTTATAATAGCATTGTAAAGCGATTCGCCGAATCGCTTTTTTTATTTGCTTTTTCCTGAGCGAAACAGCGTTTTGCTCTAGTTAATCAGAAAAAAATCGTCTATTTAAATCATCAATTTTCGCCATAGCCTGACAATTATCATCAATTCACCGAATATTTAGTGCTTTCTATTCTATTTCAACATATTTTCATTTCAGAATAAAGATCAGGTTTATTAAATGACAACTACTAAAAAATTATATCGCAACAGGGTTGACAGAATGATTGGTGGTGTTGCCGGTGGTCTTGCTGAGTACTTTAATATCGATCCGACTTTAGTAAGAGTTCTATTTGCCGTTAGTATTGCTTTCAGTGGAGTCGGAATCCTTGCATATATTATTTTGTGGATAGTTGTTCCCGAACAACCATTAATTTTTCAATCAGCTGAAAGCGAATCCGATGCAGAAACCAAAGGTGAACAAAGTTCATCATCGGATAAAGAAAAGTTTACATATTTCAGCACAAATGAAATTAATAAGGCTACCAACTCAGCACGACAAAATAAAAAGACTTTTGCGGGAGCAATATTAATTATCCTGGGCGTGTTGTTACTTTTAGATAACCTCGTACCACGTTTCGATTTTGGTAGTTACTGGCCATTGATATTAATAGCAATTGGTGTAGCTATAATTCTTAAAGCTAAAAACTAATTAATACTTAAAAAAAATGAAAACTTCACACATTTTCTGGGGAACACTTTTTATAGTGTTAGGCTTATTGATTTTACTGAATAACTTTTCACCGATAGGTTTATACTGGGAAGATTTATGGCAATACTGGCCAATTGTTCTTGTTCTGCTTGGTATTTCTCTAATGATCAGGAACCGTGGGGGAAAAATAATATTTGCTGCTTCCGCTGCTATCTTCCTTGCGGTTTCTATTTTTGCCTCAGTTAAATTCACAACCGGATTTATTAATAATGATTTTGAAGTTTCATTTGATGACAATGGACATAATAATTACACTGTAAATGAATATAAAGAAGATTACGATCCTGCAATAAATAGGGCTATTTTAAATCTTGATGCAAAAGCGGGTGATTTTAATATAGATTCTGTTTCGAAAGAACTTATTTACATTAAAACTGTAGGAACCGACAACAAATTTTATTTAACAAAGAATGAATATGACGGTACAAGCAATTTAAGATTCAGGATGAAGAAAACCAGGTTCCATTTTGGTAAGGGAAATTATAAAAATAAGGTTAACATTTCGATGAATGAAAATCCAGTTTGGAATCTCAACCTCGATATAGGTGCTGCATCTATCGATATGGATTTAACAAAATATAAAATTGAAAAATTGGATGTTGACATGGGTGCTGCATCATTAGATGTGAAGTTAGGTGCTTTGAGTGATAAAACTAATGTGATTGTGGATGCCGGCGCTTCTTCAATTAATATTTCAGTCCCTGAACAAGTTGGATGTGAAATTAAAACCGACGATGTGCTTTCTTCCAACAGTTACGATAATTTCAGGAAAATTAAATCGGGATTATATAGAACATCAAATTTCGATGATGTACAAAAGAAAATTTATATTGATATTGATTGCGGAGTTTCCTCTGTAAGCATAAATAGATATAAGATGGAATATTAATAACCGGGACTAATAAATCCAGATATTCCAACGTTTTTCAGAAATTTCAACCTAAAGAAATAAACAATTAAAAACCGTCTCGAAATCTTAATTTCAAGACGGCTATTAATTATTAATAATGAACTTATTTCTTTTTATTCTTCAAAACGATTTCAAGAATTGTATTCATCTTGGAAATTGGTGGAACATTTAAAGAAGAAATTTCATCTTTTGAATATGATTTCATCAGAATCTCATCAACCGGGAGACGGGATTGCCAGCATCTTTTTAACGAAGCACAAGGAAATTGTAACTGTTCCTGTCTGCAATAGTTAAACTGTAAATGATGTCCCAGCTTTTTACAGTAAATTTCTTCCTGATCATATTTTTCGATTAAAGATTTTACCATTACCATTTTCCCGTTTTATTAAGGGGCGGCTTTGGAAGATCTTTTATTGCCTCTAAAGATTTTGCCATCTCCTCTTCAGGTAAAGCGTGATTTTGCAGTTCGCCTGCAAAGAATTTATCATAACCTGTTAAATCCATCAAACCATGTCCGCTGAGGTTAAACAGAATAACTTTCTCTTTTCCTTCTTCTTTTGCTTTATTAGCTTCCTGGATAGCTGCTGCAACTGCATGACTTGTTTCTGGGGCAATGATTATTCCTTCTGTTCGAGCAAACTTAACTGCAGCGTCATAACATTCAACTTGCGGAATAGCTCTTGGTGTAAGCAGACCTTCTACAATTGCCTGGCTTACAAGCGGAGACATACCGTGATATCGTAGTCCACCTGCATGAATTGGTGGAGGCACAAAATCGTGACCTAGCGAATGCATAGGTAACAATGGTGTCATCTTCGCTGTATCACCATGATCATAAGCAAAAGGTGCTCTGGTCATAGTCGGACAGGAAGTCGGTTCAACAGGAATGATTTCCATTTGTGCCCCATTGATTTTATCCAGTACAAAAGGAAATGATAAACCCGCAAAGTTACTACCGCCGCCTGCACAACCAATAACGACATCAACTTTATCTTCACCGATTTTCTTTAGCTGTTTTTTCGCTTCCAAACCAATGATAGTCTGATGCAGCATTACGTGGTTAAGAACGCTTCCTAGTGAATAACGCGTTTGTCCGGTAGGATCCGTTACTGCTGCTTCTATAGCCTCACTTATTGCAATACCAAGACTTCCCGGTGTATCCGGATATTTTGCCAGAATATCTCTTCCAGCCTGTGTTTCATTACTCGGAGAAGCAACACAATTACCACCCCAGGTCTCCATCATTATTTTCCTGAATGGTTTTTGATCGAAGCTGATACGAACCATAAAGACCTTACATTCCAGACCCATTAGTGAACAAGCAAAAGATAAAGCACTTCCCCACTGCCCTGCACCAGTCTCAGTGGTCAACTTTTTAATACCGAACTGCTTATTATACCATGCTTGAGGAACTGCAGTGTTGGGTTTATGACTTCCTGCAGGAGAAAGACTTTCATTCTTGTAATATATTTTAGCTGGTGTGTTGAGTGCTTTTTCTAAAAATGTTGCCCGATGCAACGGCGATGGTCTCCAGCGATACAATATTTCAAGTACCTCTTCGGGTATATCAATCCAACGCTCCTGACTGACTTCCTGTTCAATTAAATTCATTGGAAATACAGGGGCAAGCATATCCGGTGAAATAGGATTACCATCCGGACCGAGTGGTGGTTGCATTGGTGATGGCAAATCAGCTGCAAGATTATACCACTGTCTTGGAATTTCATCTTCCGTTAATATTATGCGCGTAAGCATGTGACCTCCATACAGGTTTAAGTTTATTTATTTAATCGTTCGATAAAACGCTTTAGCACGGCGTTCTTCTTTTTCAATTCTTTGGAACCACGTGTAATCTTACATAAACTCAGGTGTAAATCCTTTGCAATTTTTCTTTGTGATTCCCCTTCATCCAGCCTTTTTACCAGCTCCCAGCGTGAACCAATATCTTTCAATTCCCTCCTTGAAAGTATACTTTCAAAAAAGTGCCGGATTTCTTTAGGATCATTTGTGTGGGCTAATAAATATGATACTTCCCTGATATTTTTTATCATTCAAGTGTTTCTATCAATAGTAACAGCAAATATAATCGATAGAACAAACAAAATCAAATAAATTTCAAAATTTTACTTGGAATAAATCAGCACGTATCTGAAATCAATTACTTGCTATTGGTAGTTTACCATTTATAAACTTCTTTAATCGGTGGGATTTTAATTACATAGTCAGCCGGTATTTTAATTTTACCGGCTGACTAACAAATCAGTTATTATTTAATTAACATAAGCTGATATTATTTCATCAGAATCATCTTTTTTGTCTGAACGAAAGAATGTTTACCGTCAAGTGACTTTGCTTCTAATTTATATAGGTACACACCACTTGCATACCCGTTTCCACGGAATTCAATTTCGTGCAATCCTTCATTTAATGTCTGGTTAACAAGTGACGATATTTCTTTTCCCGTTACATCAAATACAGTTACATTAACATTGCTAATAGATGGCACACTAAATTTGATCTTTGTTGACGGATTGAATGGATTTGGGTAATTATCAAACAGCTTGAATTCATCTACAATTAATCCTTCCTCTTTAACATCAACAATAGTTATCCAAACAAATCCGGTTTGCCTTAAGTAATTAACCCATTCTGATGAACCGGAATCCCAGATTTGAAATATAACTTCACTTGGATTATTATTTGCATCATAAGTATAAGCAATATTGTAGACGTTTTGCCAACCAGTACCTGAATTCCAGTTCTGAATTAAATATGTTAAAACTGAATTTTGCGAATTATAAGTATAAGTATATAATATTGAATTTAGCCATTGATTGCCTACAGCATCCCAAGTCTGTACCAATTGTTCTGTTCTATTATCATTCGAATCATACTGAAGTAAGTAATGACCGAAATTCACCCACCCATTAATCGGATCCCAATTCTGAACCAGATATTCTGTGTTATTACCATTGGAATCATAAGTATACATATACTGTGTATAGTTTTCCCACGCAACACCAGACCAAGTGTAATTTATTTGAGTTAAAATATTTCCCATACCATCATAAGTTCTTGTATTATAAGTGGAATTAACCCAAGTACCACCACTCCAGGTTTCATATAACTGTTCTGTTATAAGGTCGTTGGTATTATAGGTATATGTGCTGCGACTCGAGTTATTCCAGGCGCCTCCGCTCCAGTACTGGTAAGTTTCAGTTTGCAATTTACCATGCGTATTATACTGCTCCTGATACCTGTAACTATTCTCCCAGGAAGCCCCGGACCAATTCTCATATAAAAACTCAGTCGGACGATCTCCAGCATCGTAGGTAGTGCTTTTTCTGGAACTATTTACCCAATCCACACCACCCCAGTATTGAGATGTGTTTGTTGCTTCCAAGCCAGTACCTGTATAAGTATAGACAACTCTAAAATAGCTTTCCCAGCTTGAACCGTTCCACATAAGAACAAGTGAATCAATTAACAAATTTTGACTATTGTATTCAGGATTAAATTTCAAATAATTATCCCACACATTTGTAGTAGTATTCCACTGTTGGATAATATACTCATCAACGATGTAAGTATTAGCAAGAATTTGTTCTTGCATCATTCTTATCTTATTATCTACTGATGGTAATAATTCTTTGTCCTCATTCATTCTCTTATTGATCAGTTCTTCAGATGTAGTTAGAATCTTCTCCGGTTTATCCGGTAATTCCTGTGAAAGGATTTGAAGAGATGGGGTGACAAAGAAAAAAAATAAATAGGATAGTATTAGTTTTACCATAAGAGCCTCCTGTTAAATTAGAAGTGAAATTTTAAAATTATTCTAACCTCAGGGACGAAAAGGGTAAGAGATTATTTTATAGAACAATCTTTTTTAAATATAAAGTAATGTATGAAATATTTGAATTATGATAAATAGGATAAGACTGAAGATAAATTAAAAATTTTCTTGTTATAATTTTAAGATTTTAAGTTGAAAAGAGAGATTCTTTTCCAATAAATTATTATCAAACATTTTAGGTCAGGGAATTGTTTGATTACTAACTTAATTCAAACATTATTATTTAATGAATAATAATAGTTTGTACTTGGAAATGTAGTGAGATATGAATTTTTAATATTTAATAATTATTGAGGCTGAATGCATAGTTTGAATAAACTATCAATCAGCCTCGATATAAAGAAATGTTTTTCTATTATTTTATCAGAATCATTTTTTTTGTCTGCACAAAAGATTGTTTACCTTCAAGCGACTTTGCTTCTATTTTATATAAATACACACCACTCGCATACCCGTTTCCGCGGAATTCAATTTCGTGTGAACCAGCATTAAGTGTTTGGTTAACAAGCGATGTTATTTCTTTTCCGGTTACATCAAATACTTTAACCGTAACATTACTTATTGAAGGTACATTGAATTTAATTTTTGTTGATGGATTGAAAGGATTAGGATAATTGTTATATAACTTATAATCATTTGCAAGCACACTTTCATTTTCAACATCAGTTATTTGGATATACATATATCCAGTATATCTTGAATTATTTACCCAATCACTTCCATCCCAGTTTTGATATATACGTTCGCTGATGTTATTGTTACTATCATAAGTATAGGTATAATTTGAAGAATTTTCCCAGCCTGTACCGGTATTCCAAACTTGATATAAATAAGTTAAAACCAAGTTTAGAGAATTATAGGTATAATTTTGCTTATACGAATTTTTCCAGGTATCCGTACCTGTATCCCATGATTGTCCCAAAATTTCAGTTCTGTTGTTATTACTATCATATTGATATGAGTACTGATAGGAATTTACCCAGCCATTCACTGGATCCCAGCTCTGAGATAGATAATTAGTATAATTGCCGTTACTATCATAAGTGTACATATACTGGGAACTATTTGTCCACATTCCTCCTGACCAGTAATAATAAATGCCCGATAAAGTTTGTCCTGAGCCATTGTATGTTGTTGTGCCGTAATAATAATTTTCCCAGGCACCTCCGGTCCATTGTTCTGTTGTGTACTCTGTTTGAAGATCACTTGAATTATAAGTATATGAATATCGATAATAATTATCCCACGATGCTCCATTCCAGTCTTGGTACGTTTCTGTTTGTAATTTTCCATGGGAATAATATTCATCAAGATATCTTGAATTATTTTCCCATGATGCACCGTTCCAGCTTTCGTATAAATATTCAGAAGGACGATTGTTAGATCCATAAGTAATTGTTCTTCTCGAACCATTTACCCAATCCGTACCTCCCCAGGTTTGATACGTATATGTTGCTTCCAAACCTGTACCTGTATATGTATAAGTATATCTATAATTATTTTCCCAGCTTGAACCATTCCAACTCTGGTAAAGTGTTTCAATTAATAGATCCTGGCTATTATAAGTCGGATCATATTTCGAGTAATTAAGCCAGGTACTTGTACCAGCGTCCCACTGTTGGTAGATATACTCATCAACTACAAATACTCCATCAAGAATTTGATTATATAATACTCTTGTCTCAACATCATCCGTTGATGAGATTCGCAACTTACCCTCATTTAATCTTGCTTTAATCAATTCATCTGAATTTTTATGAAGCTTCTCAGGTTGATTTGATAATCCCTGAGCAAATAATGGGATAGAGAATGCAATCAGAAAAAAATACGATAATATTAGTCTTATTTTTAACATGAATACTCCTTTAAGTTTGTTGATATTAATTATGAATATAAATTGAATTTCAGTAAATCAAGTATCCTGATAAAAAGATAAATCAGAACGGCAAAGGATTTATTCAGAA
>JAJDNK010000034.1 GCA_022340715.1 bacterium BMS3Abin03
AGTATTTTTGCATTGAAAACATAAATTCCCATATTAACAAATGAGTAACCAGGTTTATCAGGTATAACTGGTGGATTTTTGGGTTTTTCAAGAAATGATTGTACCTGGTATTCCGAATCTACTCCAACTATTCCAAAACGATTTGCATTAGCTTGCGGGACTTCGATACATGCGATAGATAAGTCCGACTTTTTATCGAGATGATACTGGATAAATTGCAGGTAATCCATTTTATAGATATGATCTCCACCGAGTATTAGCACCCATTGTGCTTTTTTTTCTGTAGAAAATAAATTTTTATTCTGATAAATAGCATTTGCTGTTCCCAGGTACCAATCATTGTTCATTTTTCTTTGCGGAGGAATCGAGTATATAAATTCACCTAATTCAGGATTAAAAATACTCCAGGCTTCTAATAGATGCTGGTTGAGTGAATCTGATTTATACTGTGTGAGAACGTAAACTCTTCTTAAACCGGAATTGAGGCAGTTTGAAAGAGCAAAATCGATGATCCTGTATTTACCGCCAAACGGAACTGCAGGTTTACTTCGGAGATTTGTAAGAGGATTAAGTCTTTCACCCTGTCCGCCTGCAAGAATCATTACTATTGTGTCACGAACGATTGATGATCCAGGGAAAGGCATACTATTTCCTTTTTATTTTTAACAAACTTATATAATTATGATTTGATTGGCAATTAAACTTATTGTTTATTGCAATGTCTTAATAATTTTTTAAAGTACACATATCTAATATTAAATAGGTATTAGGAAATTTTCTGATGAAAATCAGTTCAATGATTTTTATTTCCATTATTGCATTTCTCTGCAGCGGTACAGTAAAACACACAAATAAAAGCATAAAAGGTCGTTCTGGATTAAATGAAAAATCTGTATTGCGAAGTTTAGATGAATACCAATTCAATTATAATGATGGAGCTGATGCGAGAAAATTTCGGAAAGTAGATATACTTCACTATGATTTGTCATTTGATTTACATCCTGATAAAAAAATGTTCTATGCTTCTGCTGAGATAAAAGGTATAGTTAAAGATAAAGAATCTGAAACTATCGATCTTAATTTTTATGATAATTATAAAATCGAATCAGTTACTTTGGATGGGGACAATACCGAATACATTAATAAGGGGAAAAATTTTTCAGTTAAATTGAAGGAACCGGTTATTGATACTTTCTTGCTGAAAATTGATTATTCGGGTACACCGGAAAAAGCAGGATTTGTGGGATTTGATTTTGGTGAAAATAAAGGTACCTCTCTGGTGTATAATCTCAGCGAACCTAATTATGCTTCATCATGGTTTCCATGCAATGATTCTCCTTCCGATAAAGCGTTGCTTGATATGAGAATAGAAAATGATTCTTCACAAGTTTCAGTTTCAAATGGAATTCTGGTTGATGTAATAGATCATGATGCGAGACGTACTTATCACTGGAAAACTGTTTATCCAATTTCAACTTACCTGATTGCTATTTATTCATCCAATTATTCTCATTTCAGTGATTCTTATATTTCGCTGAACAAACAGGATACTATGTCTATCGATTATTATGTTCTCCCTACAGATCTTGAAAATGCAAAACTGGATTTTAAACAGCATCCGGACATGATCCGATTTTTTTCAGAGGCTTTCGGAGAATATCCTTTCATAAAAGAGAAGTATGGAATTGCAGAATTTTTCTGGGAACTAGGGGCTATGGAGCATCAGACAATTACCGGTCTTGCTTCAAATATGATTGGTGGAAAGGGTTATTTTCTGGATGTTTTAGTTCATGAACTTGCACATCATTGGTGGGGTGATGCAGTGGGACCTAAGTATTGGAAAGATATATGGTTAAATGAAGGCTTTGCAACCTATTCTGAAGCATTATTTTATGAATTTCGTTCCGGCAAATCTGCATTGCAATCGACAATGTTAAATAAAAAGCAACGTAATTTTCGTGGCTCGCTTGAGAATCCCGGTAACTTTCTATTTACTAGCACTGTGTATGATAAAGGTGCCTGGGTTTTACATATGCTCCGATGGGAGCTTGGTGACAGAACATTCTTTGAAATTCTAAGAAAGTATTTTGAAAAATATAAATATTCCAATGCTTCAACAGTAGATTTTGAAAATGTTTGTGAATCTGTAAGCAATAAAGATTTAACGAAATTTTTCGATCAATGGATTAAAGCTGTTGGTGAGATAGAATTAAAATATAATTGGGATGTTGAAGAGGGATCATCAGGTAATTTTATTACCAATATAAGTTTGCATCAGGATCAAAAAGAATATGATGAATATCATTTCCCACTGGAGATTGCAATAAAATTTGAGAATGGCAAATCTGAGATTCATAAAGTTAAATTTAGTAAAAAGTCAATAGAAGTGAGTTTTAAATCCAGTAGTGAACCGGTTGATGTAATATTGGATCCAAATAATTGGCTGCTAATGTATGCAGAAAAAGAGTAGTGTATTTCCGGTATATTTTATTTAAAACAGGTTATCTGTAATTTTAATAATTACAGATAAACATTTATAGATTTTGGATAAACGATACCTGTTCATTTCCGATCAGCATCTTGGTCTTCAAACAAAAGAAATTGAAGATAAGAAAGAACGAAAGCTGGTTGCTTTTTTAAAATTTGCCGAAGAAAATTGTGATGAACTGTTTATGCTGGGCGATCTTTTTGATTACTGGTTTGAATATAAGAGGGTTTATCAAAAAGGTTATTTCAGAACTTTAACCGCGCTGCAGGATGTTTCTGAAAAGGGAATTAAGATTCATTACTTTATCGGTAATCATGATTTTCTTCATAAAGATTTTTTTACAAAAGAAATTGGTGCCCAGGTTTATTACGATTCCATCGATATAAAATTGAACAATAAAAGTTTTTTTATCGGTCATGGTGATGGTCTGGTAAAAAAAGACTACGGTTATAAAGTATTAAAAGCTGTGTTGCGGAATAAATTTACTCAATGGTTATACACTTGGATTCATCCCGACATAGGTGTTGCGCTTGCAAGCAATGCCAGCAAGTCGAGCAGGGAATACACTAAGAAAAAAAATTATGGTGAATTAGACGGTATGCTCGAAGCTGCAAAGCAGAAAATAGACCAAGGCTTTGATTATGTGATTTTTGGGCATTCACATGAGAGGGCATTCCTGAATTATAAAAACGGAAGGTATATAAATCTTGGTTCGTGGATTGAGGCACCTTGTTATGGGAAATTCGATTCAAATGGTTTTGAAATTGTAGACTGGAGTTAATATGGCAAAAAAGAAACTTGGCGACGATGAGTTAAAAAAATATTTCTTCGATTCAAAGCACAGAAATAAAATCTTAAAAAAGAAATTTATTCAGAACAAAGTTGGTTGGTTAGTTGGTGGCGGAATAGCTCTTATATTGTTCATTGTATTCATTGTATATATTTATAGTGGTCTTCCTTCACTCGAAGAACTGGAAAATCCAAGACCACAACTTGCCACAAAAGTTTATTCTGCAGATGGAGAACTAATTGGTAAATTTTTTATAGAAAATAGAGTTCAAACTGATATTGACAGTGTCCCTCAATATCTTGTTGATGCATTAATCTCAACTGAAGATAGAAATTATTATGATCATTGGGGAGTTGACCTTTCACGTTTTGTTAAAGCTATGATTAAGAATGTTTTTACCTTTTCACGTGAAGGAGCCAGTACGATAACACAGCAGCTCGCAAAAAATCTTTATGATCTGAAAACACGTAGAGAAAGTCAGATAGATGTTGCTGTAAGAAAATTAAGAGAGTGGATTTCAGCAGTTCAGATAGAAAAAAGATTTACTAAAAAGGAGATCCTGGAATTATATTTGAATGTTTCTTACTTCGGAAAAAGTGCTTATGGAATAGAAGCTGCAGCCAGAGCTTACTTTGGTAAATCTGCCGCGGAATTAACTTTGCCGGAAGCGGCATTGTTTGTTGCTCTTCTCAAATCCCCGCGTGATTACGATCCTGCCAGAAATATGGATAGAGCAATCGCAAGAAGAAATCTTGTTATGCATAATATGGTTGTAACCGGTATGCTGTCTGAAGATAAATATAATAAGTTAAAACAAGAACCAATTGTTCTTGCCGAAGGTCATTCTAATGTAGCAAATACCGAAGCTCCTTATTTCCTTGAGTATGTTAGAAAGCAAATGATAAGTATAAGCGATAAGCATGGGTATGATCTGTACAGAGATGGATTAAACATTTACACTACTCTTGATCTTGGAATGCAGCGTATAGCAAACAAAGTTGCTGCACAACATATCGAAGAATATCAAAAATTATTTGCAAAATACTGGAAGTGGGATAAGAACGCTGCTTTGTTAACGGAATTGCTGGATGTATCAATAAAAAATTCAAGGGAATATATTACAGCCGAAACTTCTAAAGATAAAGCTGAGATATACAATAAACTTAAATCGAACGAAAATTTTATAGATTCTGTAAAAACTGCCTCAACAAAAATTGAAGTGGGCTTCGTTGTAATAGATCCTAAAACGGGCTACATCAAAGCGATGGTTGGAGGAGCTAACCTGGAGTTCGGCAGAGGATTAAATCATGTAACCGGTATTCGGCGGCAACCGGGTTCAGCATTTAAACCATTTGTTTATTCAACGGCAATTGAAAACGGTTACTTCCCGGCGTATACACTTCTTAATCAAAAATTTGATTTTAATGGTTGGTCACCTTCAAATTCGGATGATGAGTACAGTGGATATGAAACAATGCGGTGGGGTTTAGCACATTCTGTTAATGTAATGACCGGAAGAATGACGATCAGTGATATTGCACCTCCAAAACAGGTTGTGAAGATTGCGCAAAGAATGGGAATTCATTCACACTTGGATGCCGTTCCATCAATCGCACTCGGAACATCAGAAGTAACTCCTCTTGAAATTACTTCTGCTTATGGAACTATTGTTAACAATGGAGTGCATGTTGAACCTATTTCAATAATAATGGTAGAAGATCAGAATGGAATTGTTATAGAAGAATACAAACCCGAACATGTTCAGGCGATCTCTCCACAAACCGCTTCTATTATGACAAATATGCTTGAAGAAGTTGTAACATCCGGAACCGGTATAGGAGTGAGAAATTATTTTCAATACCCGGCTGCTGGTAAAACCGGAACAACTCAAGAATATTCCGATGCCTGGTTTGTTGGATTTACACCCGATTTAGTTGCTGGTGTTTGGGTTGGTTTTGATGATCATCGTGTTAAGTTCACTGACTGGTATGGACAAGGTGCAAAAGCTGCATTACCAATCTGGGCGATGTTTATGGAAGGGGCATATAAAGAGTTTAATATCCCGGTTTCCTATTTTGAATTAGCAAATGGAGTGGAAGAAGCAACTTTTTGCAAAACCTCGATGGATCAGGGAGACAGCAGGTTGGCTACTCAGTATTGCACAGATTCGGTTTATGTTGATCTGGTTAATGTAAAGAAAATGCCGCAGCAATGTGATATTCATACGAGCAAGAATAAAATAATTCAGGAAAACAAACAGGGGGAAACTGATTGGTGATTTTTGTTATAATAAAAAGATTAGTTTAATTAAATTAAAGCTGAAAACAATCTACATTAATTTAATATTCTGCCCGGATGGTGAAATTGGTAGACACGCTAGCTTCAGGAGCTAGTTGGCGCAAGTCAGTGCAGGTTCGAGTCCTGTTCCGGGCACAAATGGTATTATCAAAATTCATGTAATTATTTTTTTTCGTTTATATTATTCAAAATTCCTCCCTTTCCTAACTAAACCTCATTTTAACACAATCATAAAGCTCTCTTAACATTCAGGTAACATTCCTGAACTATGTTTGTCTCGGGAAAAAGTAATTAACTAATTCATTATCTGAGAGAGAGAAAATGTTACAATTCAGTCACCATTTGGATCAATTGATCAAAATTAAAAAAATAGGAGTATTATTTTTATTGTTACTCCTCAGCCATGCTATGCAAGCACAAAATACTAGCTCGATCTTCGGAAAGATTGTGGATTCTTCTACAGGCGAAGAATTAATCGGAGCCAATGTTTTTCTTAAGGGTACTACAATTGGCGCTGCAAGTGATCTTGAAGGTAATTTCAGGATAGAAAAGATTCCAGCAGGTACTTACACATTAATCGCATCGATGGTCGGTTATACCAAATTGACGGTTGAGCAGATAGAGTTGAAGCCCGGTGATTCTAAAAAGCTTGATCTTGCACTTATCTCTGAAGCATTTGAAACAGATGAAGTAGTAGTTACTGCTAAAATGCTTGAAAACACGGAATCGTCGTTATTAAAGATGCGTCAAAAATCAGAAGCAATCAGTGATGCAATTAGTTCGGAGTTTATTTCAAAAAGCGGCAGTAGCAATGCAGCTGATGCTTTAACAAAAGTAACAGGGACTTCTGTTGTAGATGGAAAATATATTTATGTACGTGGTTTAGGTGATAGGTACACAAGTACTCAATTGAACGGTGCTGAAATTCCCAGTGTTGATCCTTATAAAAGAGGTGGATCAATAGATATTATACCTGCAGGATTGATTGATAATATCCAGGCTGTAAAAAGTTTTACGCCGGATAAACCGGGGGATTTTTCCGGTGGTAGTGTTGATATAGCAACTAAAGACTTTCCGGAAAAATTCACTTTAAATCTTAGTGCTGCCAATGAGTACAATTCAAGTTTAAGTTTTAATTCAAAAGGGCTTTCATCATCAACAAGCTCAACAGATTGGTTAGGCTTTGATAATGGAAAACGTTCAATACCTGGTATCATTGGAGGAAATATATGGGAACCAAATGTTGGCAAAGCTCAAACCAATAATGAACTTGCACAAAAGATAGATGATGTAACGAAATCTTTTTCAAGCGAGATGATTCCGGTTGCGAAAACAATACCTATGAATCAGAGCTATTCAATATCGATGGGAAACCAGGTTTCATTGTTTGGTAATCCGTTTGGATTTATTGCAAGTATGACTTATAAAAACAGGAACAGTGGTTATATCGATGGCGAATTAAACAGATGGTCCCGTGGTGTTGCAGATCCGAATAAAACTCAGCTCGATGTTGTACTCGATCTTAAGGATACTAAAACTACTAATGATGTTTTACTTGGCGGTGTTGTAAAAGGTTCATACAAATTTCATCCCTATCATGTAATAAGTATAAATGGTCTTTATAATCAGAATGGTGTGAATACGGCAAGGCAAGTATCCGGATCGTTTCCTTATGATCAACCTGCCAGTTGGACTTACCAGGCAAGATCGATTGAATATAAAGAAAGAACATTAAGTTCAATCCAGCTAGATGGCGAGGATTCATTCCCTGAAATATTCGGCATCAAATTTAACTGGAAAGCTTCACATATTAATTTAGATCAGGATGAACCTGACTCAAGATATTTTTACAATTATATCGCTCCCGCTAACGTTCAGGATTCGGTTCTATATGGAATCAAATCTAATCTTCCCCCTGAAAGATATTTCAGGAATACTTCAGAAAAACACAATGAGTTTCAGGCTGACCTTACTATTCCATTTACACAGTGGTCTGGCAATACCGGTAATTTCAAATTCGGAGGTAATTATTCTGAAAAAGATAGAACGTTCAATGAAAGACGATTTGTTTATTCACCTTCTAATTATATCGGTGTATATCTTAGAAATGAAGGAGGAGATGTAAGTCAACTTTTTTCAGATAAATATCTTGGCTGGACAACATCTGACACTCTCAGTAGCGGAACAGTATTAAATAAAATACCGATATACATTCAGGAAACTGATCAAACTTCTAGTGACTATAATGGTGATAATTTCATCAGAGCGGCTTATGCAATGGTTGATCTTCCGATTTATTTGGACCTCAGACTTATTACGGGTGCAAGGTACGAAACAACATATATGACGGTAGTAAGTAAGAATACGGAAATTGAAAAAGGTAAAATAGATACGAAGGATGTTCTTCCATCTGTTAGTCTTATTTATAATGCAATGGAGAATATGAATCTCCGCTTCTCTTATGGCAAAACATTAGCAAGACCAAATTTTAGAGAGATTGCACCATTTAAGAATTATGATTTCAATGGTGGTGATAGTTATGTAGGAAATCCTTCTTTAAAGAGAACGCTAATAGATAATTTCGATCTTAGATGGGAATGGTTTACAAGACCTGGTGAAATTTATTCGGTTAGTTTATTCTATAAAAAATTCCATAACCCGATTGAAGCAAAAATTCTTGATGGAGTTAATAAAGTTATCAGTTGGGCAAATGTACCGCACGCTGATGTTCAGGGTATTGAACTTGAAGCAAGAAAAAATTTAAGCTTTATTGATCCTTCATTATCCGGTTTCGTATTTGGAGGGAACTTCTCATATATCTGGTCGAAGGTGGATATTGATAATAAAGAGCTTGAGGATATTCGAGCTTATGAACCGAATGCCTCTTCGACACGACCTTTCCAGGGACAATCACCTTACTTAGTAAACCTTTATGTAAACTTTGACGATGAAGATGCCGGCTGGTCTGCGAGTGTCTTCTATAACGTATTCGGAAAAAGATTAGCAACAGTTGGAAGCGTTGGTGCACCGGATGTCTATGAAAAGCCATTCAATATGCTCACCGCAAGTATATCAAAGAAATTATTCCAGGATTTATCTCTTAAGATCTCAGCGAAAAACATTCTTAATTCAAAGATGGAAAAGTATCAGGAATTCAAGGGTACAGAATTTATTTACAGCAGCTATCAGATTGGAAGCGGAATTTCTTTAGAACTTAAATATGATTTATAAGTGATTTTATGAATGTAATTCTAAATGTAATAATCTATAACCAATATAATTCTCCAGGAGGGAATAAATGAGTAAAAAATCTATTATACTTTTTTTTCTTCTATCCTTTTTCTCTGTCGCTCTATTTGCACAGAATAATGAATTTATGGATAAGGTAAACTATAAGGGAGCATTCGGAAGTTCAAACTGGTTAAAGGGCTGGACAGCTCTTGATCATTATAGCTTCTTAGCACCGGATAAAACTCCGGGCAGTGGCAGCACAATAACTATAACTGATGCCACTATTAATGCCGGCGATGTAGTTTACTGGACTGCAGATAATACCTATTTGCTTGATGGGTTTGTATATGTTGAAGATGGAGCTGTTCTGAATATAGAAGCAGGTACAGTCATAAAAGGCAAACCGGGACAGGGTGAAAGTGCAAGTGCATTGATAATCTGCCAGGGTGCTAAAATCTATGCTGAAGGTACAGCTTCAAGTCCGATTATTTTTACAGCAGAATCCGATGATGTAACAGATCCGAATGATTTGGTTCTACCCGCAACAAATCTCTGGGGCGGAGTTATTCTTCTTGGAAAAGCAAAGATAAATACTACTGCAGGTGTAGGAAATATTGAAGGACTACCTGTTAATCCTAAAACACAATATGGC
>JAJDNK010000199.1 GCA_022340715.1 bacterium BMS3Abin03
GACTCCGGCTGCAGGTCAAACGGATAAGAAACTTCCCGTTGCTATGTGGATACACGGCGGTGGTTACCGTGAAGGTTTTGCCTTTGAACCGGAAATGGATGGCGGCGAAGACTGGGCTTCACGAGGTGTTATTTTAGTAACGGTAACTTACCGTCTTGGTGTTTTGGGTTTCTTCACGCACCCGCTTTTGTCGGCTGAGAGCCCTCATAATGTATCGGGTAATTATGGTCTATTAGACCAGGTTGCAGCTCTTAAATGGATTCATAATAATATCGAACAGTTTGGCGGCGATCCTAACAATATAGCCATATTCGGTCAGAGCGCAGGTGCCGGCAGCGTTCAGTCATTATGCGCTTCCCCACTATCTAAAAATTTGATCAGTCATGCAATAAGCATGAGCGGCGGCGGTTTGGGTAATTTTCGTTTAGGTAATAATAATCTCGACACTGCCCAGTCAGTAGGTAAGAATATGATGGACTATTTTCAGAAAACGACATTAACGGAAATGCGTGCACTTTCTTTCAATGATCTTCTGAAAATGTCGAAAGAATACACGGCTGCTACCAACAAACGCATTTTTTGGGGTCCTGTTATCGACAATTATTTCCTGGAAGGTACTTTCAGTGATGAAGCAAAAGCTGGCAAGATTGCCGATATCCCGTATATGTTTGGGTTCACAGCCAACGATTTATTCGATATGACGAAAGCAGTTGAAGATTTCTGTGCTCTGCGTTCTGAAACAAGCAATAAGCCCGCTTATGCATATTTATTTGCACGTCAATTACCGGGTGATAGTAGTGGAGCATTCCACTCAGCAGATTTATGGTATGTGTTCCATTCATTTTCACATAGCTGGAGACCTTTCACTGAGGGCGACAAAGCATTGAGTAATCAAATTGTGGAATACTGGACGAACTTTGCCAAGTACGGTGATCCCAATGGAAAGGATGGAGGAACCTGGACTCCTTATTCTGCCAGGATTCCGAAATTTATAGTGTTTGATGTAAAAGGTGACAAAGCATCCTGTACTATGACCGACAAACCCGGGTATATAGGCAGTTCGTTCAGATGGAGATAGATCGATATATAGAAAAATTGATAGAAATATAAAAGCCTGGAAGATAATTTCCAGGCTTTCCAATTGGATAATAGAGAGTAAAAATAAAAGTTGCAGTCTTGTTGTAAGCAGAGGCTTAATCATAGATCTTAAAAGCTATTTAAATTTTGATAAAGGCTGCGTATAATATGAAACCACCAGATGATAAGGATAAAATCCTTCAGTTATTTAAGCAAGGACCTGGTATTCTTGAAAAAGCATTAGCAGATTTGAGCGACAATGAATTAGACTATACCCCTTTGAACGGTGGCTGGACTATACGACAGATAGTTCACCATATTGCTGATGGAGACGATCTATGGAAAACTTTTATCAAGATTGCACTGGGTAACGAGCAGGCAGAATTCACTCTTGAGTGGTATTTAGCATTCCCACAAACAGAATGGGCAAAACGATGGAGTTATGAAAACCGTTCAACTGATGCATCATTAGCTCTGTTTAAAGCAAATAGAGATCATATATTACAATTGTTAGAATTTGCACCTGATGGATGGAGCAAGTCTGCCCGATTTCGAGATTCTAATGGAGAACTTGAAGTAGTTCCGGTAGGTTTTGTGATTCAAATGCAAGCTGAACATGTTCTGCATCATGTTAAAAGAATCTCAGCAATTCGCCAGGAGATTTCCAGCAGATAATCAGATTCTCAATCCGACCAGTGGTTTCGTTCAGCAGATTCTGGAAACCTGAAGCTGGGAACAGGGAAGTTTCTTGATATTTTATCTACATGCTGGCAGGTTGGTTTTAAGTGATCATTCTAATTCATTAAACTTACAAACTGTACTATTGAAAAAATCATTCTGAAGGTTATAAATGTCATATAAATTTGAAAATGTTTCCTATGACCATAAAAAAGCAATAACAGATATCTTCAATTATTATGTAGTCAATAGTTTTGCTGCTTATCCAACATCTCCGGTTGGGGACGCATTATTTGACCGATTTTATGATATGTCAAGTGGATACCCTTTTAAGGTAATTACATACAATACAAAAGAAATTGTTGGGTTTGCATTTCTTCATCCATATCATTTAGCAGATTCGTTTTCAAAAACAGCAGAAATAACATACTTTATTTTACCTGAACACACCGGAAAAGGATTGGCTACTAAAATTTTAAACCTGTTTATTAGTATAGGGAAGAAACAAGGAATAATGAATTTATTAGCAAACATATCCTCCTTAAATGAGGGAAGTATAAACTTTCATAAAAAGAATGGATTTGTTGAATGCGGACGATTCAAAAATATTGGACATAAATTCAATAAGGATTTTGATGTTGTTTGGATGCAATTAAATATTAATAAATACCATCCTAAATGAATTGCCTATAACTGGTAAATACCTGCATAACAGAAAAGAAAAGCTTACCGCTTCTTCCCCAACGAAATTTTCTATTTCTACTTTCACTAATAACCTGGTTAAGCCATTAAATAAAAAAGATTCAGAATTGACGGGATAAAATAAATTGAATGGGTTATATTTGTATAATAATAGCTAAGCTGGAAGTAATAGTATGCCCTTTCTCAAAACAAAAACGATATTAACATTTCTAATTTTAACCGTTTCAGTAATCGATCTTTTCCCGCAAAGTGACTCTTTATTAAAATTTATTTT
This sequence comes from bacterium BMS3Abin03, assembly GCA_022340715.1. Taxonomy (GTDB): domain Bacteria; phylum Bacteroidota; class Ignavibacteria; order Ignavibacteriales; family Ignavibacteriaceae; genus BMS3ABIN03. The sequence goes on from JAJDNK010000199.1 coordinate 2,732, forward strand.
TATACCTCATCCGCGTTCCGAGGATCGGGAAAACTTAAGTGTTAATCCTGATATTGCGAAAATTGATTTTTCTATGTATGATGTTCTGTTGCTTGGTGGTGATTTAACTTTTGATACAGATAATAGTAGCGCAACACTTGCTCATTGTGATAGCGTTTTTGATTTGGGCAATCCAAACACATTATGGAGCCTTGGCAACCATGATGTTCAAAGCGGACACCGTCAACTTATTAAGGACTTTACAGGAAGAGATAGTTATTATTCATACACAAGAGATGGAATAACATTTCTGGTTCTCGATACAGAGCTTGATGCAAACGGCTCATCAAGCACTTTTATTACAGGCGACCAATTACAGATGGTACAAAATGTTTGCGACTCAATTATGGATTCACGGTATCTTATTCTTCTGCATCACAGGTTAATGTGGATGATAAACAATGACGATTTTAAAGACAGGCTTACAGATTCAATTGCATTAAGTTCCAGGCTACTGGACACTACTAATTTCTACTCAGATATATACCCTCTTTTACAGAATGTTAAAAATAAGGGGATCCAGGTATTAGTTTTCGGAGGTGACAGATCCGATTTTAACGTAGAATATAATCCTGAAGATAGTATTACTTTTTATGCTGCTGCACTATCGGTTGATGTACCTGACAGCCTGAAGAATGTAATAGTTTTAAATTATAATCTGTCCAATAAGTTAATCAATATTGAATTTGTACCACTTTTTGAAGATACTATCACTACGGATGTTAGGAGAATTTTCAGTTCACCGGGAAGATTTGTACTGAATCAAAATTATCCAAATCCTTTCAATCCAACTACAACGATAAGTTGGTATTCACCTTTAAGCGGGCGGCAAACTTTAAAAATTTATGATATTCTTGGAAATGAGATTACAACGCTCGTAAATGAATTTAAACCTGAGGGAAACTATAAAGTTAAGTTTGATGGAAGCAATCTTCCAAGTGGTGTTTATTATTATAGACTGCAAGCCGGCAAATTTACCGAGACGAAAAAACTTGTTTTGCTACGATAATAATTCGTATCGAATATCTTAATAAAAGCCGGATGGGATTAAATCTTCAATAAACTTATTGTAGTAGTTTATCAACAAACCATTGCCTTTGGAAGCTATATTAAGGATGGAAGATTTTTAACATATTCAAATCGTTGATGTGAAAAAGTAAATAAAAGGTTTTCACAATTTTATTTACTTCAATTTTTGGAGGAAACGGTAATCAACAAATGGGAAAAGTTATAATTAAAAATTCCTGTGCATTTATTCTAATTATTAACGCTATTCTATTATATAACGGTTGTAATACGTTACATTCAATCGGAACAACAATGAAAATATTCCGATCAGAAAAGGATTCACTATTTGATGAAATTAAGTACCTGGCAACGGCTGAGGAAGAAGAAGAGTATGATACTCTGGAATCTAAAGATGAGATCAATAATTTTATGGTGAATTTCTGGGAGAAAAGAAATCCGAGTCCTGGAACAAAAGTAAATGAGATAAAAAATGAATATTTCAAAAGAAAAGAAATTGCCGATAAGCGATTTAAGGGATTTAAAAAAGGCAGTATGACCGACCGGGGCAGAGTTCTTATCCTTTATGGTGAGCCAATGACAATTGAATATTATAACAGCGGTAATATGTTTCTTGGTAGCAGCAAAGTATATGGTCTGGAACTTTGGTTATACAATAAAGTGTCCGGCAGCCATGAAAGATCAAATTATTTTTCACACATTTATCAGGGAAGAATGAAATTCGTTTTTGCAGACTTACATGGGTATGGTATTTACGATCAGATTTATTCTTCAGAAAAAGATGAGTTTATTGATAGCAGGGTTTATTTATTCCAGGGAAACTAAGGTGAAAAAGATTTAATAACTAAATCTTTATCAGATTAATAGTATAATAATGTTATAATTTTTCAAATAACCCAAAAATTTAAAAGTCTGGAACATGTTTCAGGTTTTTATATATGAAGAAAAATATTTTAAGGGAGAAAATATGGAAACAAAATTACTAACAGGTTTTTTAATTGCATTCACTATTTGTGCATTACAGGCACAGCAAACACAATCTTTTGATGATATACCTAAAATTACTGTGAATGGTGAAGCGGTTGTTAAAGTACAGCCGGATCAGATCGTTATTACATTTGGTATCGAAACGTGGAATAAGAACATTATGACTGCCAAGCAGGAAAATAGTGAAATTATGAAAAAGGCTTTAGCAGAAATCAAAGATCTGGGAATTAAGGAGAATGATATACAAACAGATTATCTTTCGATCGAACCAAGGTATGATGATAATTATAACAAGAAGAATTTTATCGGGTACTTTGTAAGAAACACTTTTGTTGTAACAATGACTGAACCTGGTAAAGTCGAGGAATTGGTAACAAAGGTTTTACAATCCGGTGTGAATTATATTCACAGAATTAATTTCCAAACAACCGAATTTAAAAAGTATCGCGAACAAGCAAGAGAACTTGCATTGAATGCAGCAAAGGAAAAAGCAGAGAAAATGGCAAACGCTCTTGCTCAGACTATCGGTAATCCAATTCAGATAAGCGAGGGTTACGGTGGATCAAATTGGTGGTATTACTCAAGCTGGAATGGCTGGGGTTATGGTAGATCAAATGTGATGAGCCAGAATGTAATGCAAAATATTAATAGTGCTTCAAATGAAATTTCAGAAACAATAGCACTTGGCAAAATTTCAATTAAAGCTAATGTAACAGTTACGTTTGAGATTGGGAAATAGTTTAAATTGGTTGAAGTATAGTTTATTCTTATAAAGTACTTAATTCCTTTACTGGAATTATAAATTACTAAAAACAGGAGGAGATAATTATGATTCCAAAAGATTTTCAGAAATTAAAAATGGGAGTACAGCCATTCTTAAATCCCAAACCAGTGGTTTTAGTTGGAACTGTTATCGATGACAAACCAAATTTCCTCACAGTTTCCTGGACCGGCATTACAAGTTCAAATCCTCCTACAATGTCGGTTTCTATCAGGAATATTCGATATTCATTAAAGGGTATTCAAGAAAATAAAACTTTCTCTGTGAATATTCCCTCTGTAAAAATGGTAAAGGAAACAGATTACTGCGGCAGTGTCTCGGGATCTAAATACGATAAGGTTAAAGAATGTGAATTCAAAATTTTCTACGGTAACTTGGATAATGCACCTCTGATTGAACAATGCCCTATCAATATTGAATGTAAAGTATTTCAAACTATTGTTATCGGTGATCACTCAATTATTATCGGGGAAATTATCGAATCTTATATAAATGAAAATTGCTTTACGAAAGATTTGCCCGACATTAAAAAGATCGATCCAATGTGCTTTTGTACTTTAACAACAAAAGCGATGGGATATTATAAGCTTGGTGATTTTATTGCGGGAACAAACAGTATTAAAAAATCTAAAACAGATTAAAATTAAAGAGTAACAACTTAACCGGTATTTTTTATACCGGCAGCGATTCCGTTTACACTTGCACGAAGAACATTCAACTGAGTCTCGGTTTCTTTTTTACCTCCCTGCTTTTTACGATACTTCTTTATAAGATTCACCTGTATAAAACTTATCGGATCAAGATATGGATTTCTTAAGCTTAATGTACGTTGTAAAGTTTTATCATTATCCAACAAGTTTTCTTCACCAGTTATCTTTAATAAATACTTAACAGATTTATTATATTCAGCTTCAATTATGTTAAATATCCCTTCCATTTTTTTTGAATTGTTCAATGTTAAATATTCTCTACCGATAATCATATCCGTTTTGAAAAGAACCATTTCCAGATTCTGAAGCAAAGCATTAAAGAAACGCCAGTCATCATACATTTCCTGAAGCTGTTTTAGCGTAATATCTTTATTCTGAATTGCTTTTTCTACAGCAGTACCAAAACCGAACCACCCGGAAATTGTCTGGCGATTTTGAGTCCATGCAAAAACCCACGGAATAGCACGAAGTGCTGAGAGATCACTCCCCTTTTTACGCGAAGGCGGACGGGAACCGATCTCAATATTCTCAATAATATCGATCGGCGTAACAGTACGGAAATACTGAACAAAATTTTTATTCTGAACTAATGAGCGGTAATGCTGAAAAGAATATTCTGAAATAGAACTGAATTGTTTTATAAAATTCTGAAGTTTTGAAGGAATTATTTTCTTATAAGATTGAGCAGTTTTTACAAACACAGCAGATGTAAAAATCTCAAGACTTCTTACCGCTATTTCAGGGAGAAGATATTTAGCAGAAATCATTTCACCCTGTTCGGTTAATTTTATTTTACCTTCAATTGTTCTCGGCGGCTGCGCAAGTATAGAGCGGTTAACCGGACCACCTCCTCTTGAAATGCTGCCGCCTCTGCCGTGGAATAAAATCAACTCGATTTTCTTTTTATCACATAATTCTTTTAACGAGATCTGGGCCTTATACAATTCATAGTTTGAAGTAATTATACCGCCATCTTTATTACTATCTGAATATCCCAGCATAATTTTCTGACAGTTACCTCTTTTAATTAAGTGTTTTTTATATGCTGCATCACTTAATAAATTCTCCATCACCTTTCTTGAATTACGCAAATCTTCAATCGTTTCAAAAAGAGGAAGAATATCAATTCTTGAATCAACTATTTGTTCATCGGCCACTTTAATCAATCCTGCTTCTTTGGATAATAGTAATGCAGAAAGAATGTGCGAAACATGAGCACAATTGCTGATTATATAATCACTCGCAGAATTCTCCGAAATATTTTCGTACGCCCATTTTATCAAGCTGAATTCATTTATAATTTTTCTTGTTTCCTGGGAAATATTTGAGAACTCATTCGTTAAAGGACGCGGATTTGTTAATTCCTCATTTAGCAAGTTTATTTTTTCTTCTTCAGATAAATTAGAAAACCTATTTATTGATTTTGTTGTCTTGAATATTTCCGAAACAGCTTTATTAATTAATGAAGCGTTTTGCCTGATATCGAGCTTAACAAAATAAAATCCGAACGTTTTTACTTTCTTTAAAAATGGATCGATAACTTCCCTGATTATTAAATCACCTTCATTTTTTCTAAGACTGTTAATGATCAGTTCAATATCATATACTAACTCCGATATTTTTTTATAATACAAACCTTTTTCATTTTTTGTATTTTCAAGCTTCCTGTAAATTAGGTAAAGTTTTGCACGGTAAATCTCTGTTGGTTCTCTGAACTTATTATCGCTGCTGCTTAAATTTAGTCCAACTCTGTCTTCTTTAATCGATTTTAAAAGCTTATTAGATACTCCTTTTATGTTTGAAGAAGTGCTTATCTCATCGTAAACAGAATTTATTTCGCTGAGATAAAGATTTATTATCTCGCGCCTGTAAATTTTGAATGTTTGTTTTGTTATATCTGTTGAAACATATGGATGTCCGTCTCTGTCCGACCCGATCCACGAACCGAATTTTACAAGATGCGGTAGTTCATCGTTATATTTAAACTTACTGTTTAATGCGGTTCTCAGGTTGGTATAGAAATCGGGAAGTACTTTGTAGATAACTTCACGGAAAAAGAAAAGCCCTCGCATAATTTCATCTTCAACAGTTATCTTGCTGAACCTAATTTCATTGGATTGCCATAACAAAACAATCTCGGTTTTTATTTTGCGTTGTATCTTTTCCAGTTCAGCCTGAGAATGATGTTTTAATTCGCGGTTAAGAAGAAGATTGCTGATCTTTAATATTTTTTTCAGAATTGTTTGCCGTGTTGCTTCGGTTGGATGTGCTGTAAAAACCGGGATGATCTCTATCGATTGTAATATTTTTTCAATGGATTTTTTACCAAGCTTCAAATCGCTAACTTCTTCAAATGCTTCTTCAAAAGAACCGAGAAGTGTTTCTCTTTCGCTAACACTTTTTTCTTTTGTTACTTTCGAAATCTCATCTGCGGCATTAACCAGAATAAAATATATTGAGAAAGCTTTAATGACATTATAAGATTCTTTGTAGTTAAGACGTGATACAATAGTTTTTATTTTTTTAACGGTTCCGGGTTTGTAATTGTTGCGAAGCTCTTTTGTTAAAGCACGCAGCTTTTCAACATTTTCAAAAAGATGTCTTCCTTCCTGTTCTATTAAAACTTCACCTAGAAGATATCCCAGCTCTCTTATGTTGGAGCTTAACTTTTTACTCTGTTCATCAAGCTGAACCTGTGCTGTCACTATATCTTCTTTCTAATTTTATTTTTTATGGATTCAAGATAGAAAAGCAGCAGAATGAAATCAAATATTGTTAATTGTGAAAAAAGCAGATTTTAAGTGTTAAACTTTTCTTTAAGATCCTGTAATTGAGTATTGCCATTAAACTCCTTATAAATTAAATTTAGCATTAGAATTTATTCCCGTGGGAGGTTAAATGGGAAAGTTTATACTTCACTCCGGACACATTAGAACCAAACTGCAAACGGGGAATTACAGAAGCAGGAAAGAAAAGGCTTTTTCAGGTTTTGGCTTAAAGGATTACATCTTCCAAATACAGTTTATTCAACCATCCATACGGTATAATTAATAGTTGAGTGCAAAAAAAATGAAAAATATATTTATTATATCGATTTTTCTTCGTGTATTTATTTTCCCAGGTATTTTAATTGCTCAAAATTTAACCAATCAAGAAAAACTTGAGTTCTACCCTTATAATGTTGGGAATAAATGGTCTTATTTGTGGGTGTATTATAATGCTGATTACGATTATTATGAGGCTGGAACAGATGTACTTACAATTTCTAAAGATACTGTACTAAATAGCAAAAAATACTGGGTAGTAGAATATTATGGAAATTATAACTATGAATATTATTCTGAGAGAATTGATACT
>JAJDNK010000200.1 GCA_022340715.1 bacterium BMS3Abin03
AAAGTGATAGTAATTATTGATTAGTATTATAAATTAAATTTATGATTCTCGATGTAATCGTAAAAAAATCCGATGATGGCTTTACAGCAGAAATTCCTTCTTTAAAAGGATGCGAAAGCTGGGCACATGATGAAGATACAGTTTTAAATAAAATTCTTGATCTAGCTTCATTCTATCTTAAAATAAATAAAGATAAATTCAAGCTGGATAAAGCCAGGAAACATTCCAACGTAACGGTTTATAAATTGGTATTTCAAAAAGCTTCCATTTGAAAACTATAAGGACAGAAAGAAGAACAAAGAAGATCAAATCCGTTTTGCTTACCCGTCAGGATTCATTAAAAATTGTGCTCGAAAATATCTATGATCCCCACAATGTGAGTGCAATTTTCAGAACCTGTGATGCAGCCGGAATTCCTAAGGTAACTCTACTTTATTATACAGAGCCATTTCCTAAAATCGGGAAGAAATCTTCTGCATCGGCTTTTAAATGGGTTGAGAAAGAAAAATTTAAGAGTGTTGAAAAATGCTACGAGACATTGAAAGAGAAAGGATTTAAAATTTATGCATCGCATATTTCAGACGATGCTAAAAATTTATACGATCTCGATTTAACAGAAAAAGTAGCAATTGTATTAGGAAATGAACATCGTGGTATTTCGGAAGAAGCTGCAAAATTAGCTGACGAAAGATTTTTAATACCTATGTATGGAATGGTTCAGAGCCTGAATGTTTCCGTATCGGCAGCGATAACAATTTATGAAGCTCTTCGGCAACGAAGAGAAAAAGGAATGTATAATTCAGATAAAATTTCTCTGGAAGTATTGGAAGAGAAAATAAATAACTGGAGCAAAAAATAATTTAATCCGAATATGAGGAAACAATTTTCTAAGATATCAAAAATAAGTGGTGAAGTATCTTTACCAGGTGATAAATCGATGTCCCATCGCTCACTGCTTTTTGCTGCTCTTGCTGAAGGGACATCAACAATCAAAAATCTCCTGGAATCTGAAGATGTTCAAACCACCCAGGAATGTTTAAGAAAACTTGGTGTTAAAATTTGGCAGGAAGGTGAAACTTACTTCGTTGAAGGTGCAGGGAAGAACGGATTCAAAGAACCTGGTAAACCGCTTTACTGTGGCAATTCGGGAACAACTACGAGATTGATAAGTGGAATTCTTGCCGCCCAAAATTTTCCAACAATTTTAACAGGTGATGATTCCTTGTCAAAAAGGCCGATGAAACGAGTTATTGATCCCTTAAGCAAAATGGGTTGCAATTTTGAAAGCAATGAAAAGCAAACACTTCCTTTAAAAATTATTCCTTCCGGCGAAATCAACCCAATCGATTATCATCTTAAAGTTGCAAGTGCACAGGTTAAAGGTGCGATTTTATTAGCAGGTTTGCATTCCAAGGGTATTACATCTGTAATTGAAGATACATTGATAACGCGAGATCATACTGAAAGAATGCTTAATCTTTCTTTCGAAGAAACCGATGGAAGAAAGATTACAAAAGTCTCAAGCAGCAATTTCCCAAAACGCAGCGATTATTTTGTACCGGGAGATTTTTCAACAGCAGCTTTTTTTATTGTGCTTGGTTTGATTATACCCGATACAAACCTTGTTCTCAAAAATGTATCACTTAACAAAACAAGAATTCCTCTCGTTGATGTTTTGAAAGGGATGGGCGGAAATATTATGATTGAAAAGACAGGTGAAACAAATAACGAACCTTATGGCAATATCCACATATCAGGCAGCGAACTAAAAAATATTCAGATCGATAAAAAAATAATCCCGGCTATTATAGATGAAATACCGATATTATCTATTGCCGGAATTTTTGCTGAAGGCGATTTTGAAATAAGAGGAGCAGAAGAGTTACGTGTGAAAGAAAGCGATAGAATAAAATCGATTATTTCTAATATTGAAAAAACAGGATTGAAAATAAAAGAATATGATGATGGCTTTACGATAACCGGTAAAATGAATAATCAGTCTTGCACATTTGAAAGTTACGGCGATCATCGGATTGCAATGGCATTTGCCATCCTATCGAGTCTAATCGAACAGGGTGGGGAAGTAAATGATTTTGAATGTGCCGCTGTTTCAAATCCTCGATTTATCGAACAACTGGGATCGATCAAATCTCAATAATCTGATGTTCGAATTTATCAATTTCTAACTGACTGAAAATTTTATCTATAAATTCTTTTCCGTACTTATCGATAAAGTAAGTGTAGTTAATAGTTCTTTCCTGCAACTGACCCGCAGGGAAAATAATTGTACACGCTCTGTCCTATTGTCTTATAGTTACTTCGTGCTTTTGGTTTTGTGCCTGCTCGGCTTTCCCCTTTAGTTCGCTTAAAGCGTTAACAATTTTTCCTCTGTATTTCTTGCTTGTGTCGGCAATTGTTTTATCGAGTTCAAACAGTTTTTCCCGAAGACGGTCGAATGTAAGTTCAATTTCATTTTCTGCTTCTGCGAAAATATCATCCACACGGTTTTCTGTTAAAGAATGGATCACCTTCTTTTTTAATTCCTCTGCACCAAAGAAAATATCGTCAATGGCAACATTATATTTCTCAAGAATTTTGTTAATATTCGTCTCAAGTAAAGTTGCCGATGAGCGGGGATAAATGATTGGTGTTTGTATTTTATAAAAATCGTAAAGCAATGTAGCTTGTGCGAAATATGCTACTTCACTCGGTCCTCCTATATAAAATGCGGTTGGGAGGATGTAATCCTGGCAAATTGGTCGCAATAAAACATTAGGACTAAATCTTTCTGGTTCAGTTTCAACCAGGTCTAACAACTCTTCCTGTGTAAAGCTTTTCCGTTTGCGTTTTAGCTTATACTCATTTTCAACCGGCTCGATTGAATACCTTCCGTCTTCGGTGCTGAAAAATAAGTTAACCGGTTTTACCTTTACCTGAGCGTGGTAAATTTCCTCTAACTCAGCACTTAGATGTACAAGTTTTTCCGTATGTTCTCTGAAATCGGTTATTTCCTTTTTGAAAATTGGTTTCAGCAACTCTTTAACATCTCTTTCCTGTGGATTTAAAATCACAAGTCCATATTCATCAAAAACAGAATGAATTAATTTTTGAAAGGCAGCAGTAAATGTTTCGTCAGTCTTATAATAATTTTTCAATTCTTCTAATAAAGGCTGCTTGAATTCTGTATCACGCAAAGAATCATTCAGCGTACTAAAAAATTCTTCTATTGTTTCATCGAATTTAATTTTACCAATACTTAGTTTTGCTTCCTCCGGATCGATTTCTTCTTTATAGCCCACGGTTTTTATATTGTTGTCTTTATCTATAACAGATATTGCTCTTACTTCGTTAAAATCGTGATCATCTCCTGCAAGCCAGAAAACAGGTACGAAATTAAAATCATCGTATCTTTCATTCAGAAAATTGCTTAGCTTGATAATTGTAATGATTTTGTAAAAAGTATAAAGAGGTCCACCCAGAATCCCAAGTTGTTGTCCGGTAACAATTGCAAGAGTATTATCTTTAGAAAGAAGTTCTATGTTCTTATTTGTTTTATCCGATTTGGAAATATCGGCATATTGTTTTTCGAGGATTGGTTTTAATTTTTTGCGATTTGGATTATCGGAATCGACAATACTTTTAAAGATTCTTTTGTATTGTTCACGATCCCTGAAATTATATTTGTAATATTTCGCGACGTTTTCGAATTCATAAAGGTAATCCAGGAACAGGTTTTGATGCCCCGGGATATCACTGAAATTGATTAACATAGATTCTCCAAATAATGGAATTGTCAGAACTAAAAGTAAATAAAAGATGTTTGTTTGACAATGTCACCTGGTTGTTTCAACTCACTTTGGCAAGTATTTTTATTTAATTATCTTTAGAATTGATTATCCAACATCGTACCGAATGGAAATAAATTTACTGAAATATTTTACTATTAAACGACTATGGAATGTAATTAAAATAATTTCATCATTTTCAGTATCAAGAATATTAAGGAAACCAGTAGTTTGGGGAATGCCTGTTTCTTATTCCATTGAGCCGACAAATCACTGTAACTTGCAATGCCCGGAATGTCCTTCTGGATTAGGGATATTAACTCGTCCCTTAGGATTACTCCAACTGGAAAAATTTAAGCAAATAATCGATGAAATTAAATCCACTGGATTCTATACACAGCTTTTTTTTCAGGGTGAACCATTTATTAATAAACAGTTAGGAAAGATGATAAGTTATGCTCAGGAATCCAATGTATACGTTTCGATAAGTACGAATGGACATTTTATTAATGAAGAGAATGTTGATAACGTTTTACGGAACGCACCGGATAAATTAATTTATTCAGTCGATGGTTTGGATGAAGAAAGTTATCAGAATTATCGTATCGGTGGAACTTTTGAACAAGCTGATAAAGGATTACGAACACTGATCAACAGGAAAAAAGAGTTGGGTTTGAATAAGCCGTTTGTCGAATTCCAGTTCATAGTTATGAAACAAAATGAACATCAACTCGATGATGTGCTGCGGTATGGAAAAGAAGTCGGTGTGGATAAAGTCGTATTTAAGACGATGCAAATTTCCTCATATGAAAACGCATTAAAATTTCTTCCTTCAAACAAAAAGTACAGAAGGTATGCTCTCGATGATCAATCTTTTAAAATTAAAAACGGGATAAAAAATCATTGCTTTGCGTTGTGGAGAACATCTGTAATTACCTGGGATGGCAAGGTTGTTCCCTGTTGTTTTGATAAAGATGCACAATTCGAGCTTGGAATTATGAATGGCAAAAGTTTAGAAGATATCTGGACATCCGATGAGTATCAGAACTTTCGCACTAAAGTCTTAAAAAATAGAAAATCGGTCGATATGTGCACAAATTGTACTGAAGGTATGAAAGTTAATATTTTGAAGATCGAACAATAAATTTAATTATGAATTACACTTCGGTTGATAATAAAAAACCTGTAGTTAGGTTCTTCACACAGCAGAAACAAATATTAATTTTTATAACAAAAATTTTGATTGCTGCCGGACTTTTATATTACTTAGTTTCATCAATTGATTATGCACAAATAATTCCGGCAATTGAAGATGCAAACCTGTGGTTGATCGGAGCAGCATTAGTTTTGAGCTTTGTAAATATCTTTCTGCAGTATTTCAAGTGGAAATTAACCAGCAATAATATTCTGGATGAAAACAGCCGGTCAAAAATTTTAACTTCTTTGTATTATGGATTCTCTGCTGGTATTATCACACCATTAAGAATTGGTGAATACTTTGGTAGGGCAATTGCATTCAGGAATAAAACTGTCATACAAGTTTCAATTGCAACCTTGATTGATAAATTCTTTCCTTTGATAATTGTAGTTTCTCTTGGTTCCATATCTAGTCTTTTTTTCATTTATCAGTTTTACGTTGTTTCAATCTACGTTATAATTGCTCTGTTTATTGTAGTCTTTTCACTTTTTTATTTTTTTGCTTTGTTAATGTTGAGTCGCAAATTCTGGGACAGTCTTTTGTTTTCTAAGATAAAGAAAATAAAACGAATGAATTCGTTGATCGAAACTTTCAAAACTTTGAAGGTCTTGGATAGAAAATATTTTTTGAAAATGTCCTTCATTTCATTTTTATTTTACACGTGTTTCCTTATCCAGTTTGCAATTTTGGTATCGGCGTTTTCTCATCATTTTTATTTTCTGAATTTCTTATGGATTGCAAATCTTATCATGTTTGTGAAAACGGTTATTCCCCCGGTTTCGCTGGGTGAGCTTGGTATTCGTGAAGGCGCTTCAATTTATTTTTTAACAATGATGGGAGAAACTTCGTTGGTTGCTTTTAACGCCTCCATTTTTCTTTTTATAATCAATCTGCTTATTCCCTCGCTTATCGGGCTTGTTCTATTAATGAAAAGAAGCAATGCTTGAATTCATTCTTATAATCATTTTTGTATTACTATTAATTCATTACATAATTTTCCTCTCATTGATTTACAAAGGGCTTTTAAAGCTTAGACCTAATACAATTAGTCAAATTCCAGAAGAATTGGTCTCAGTTATTATTCCTTTTAGGAATGAGTCTGAAATTATTTTAAAGAATCTTAAATCAATCGAATCCCAGGATTATCCTCCTGCTAAATATGAAGTTATATATGTAAACGATTTTTCAACGGATGATTCGGTAGAAATTCTGGCAAAAAATAAAAACAAGGATAATATCAGAATAATATCAGTGCCTGAAAATTATTCAGTCAATGCACATAAAAAAAGAGCCGTGACATACGGAATTGAAAATTCGACAGGTGATATAATAGTGACAACAGATGCTGATTGTATTTATGATGAAAGTTGGCTTTGTTCTTTACTTCAAAATTTCGATAAGGAAACAGCATTTGTGTCAGGTCCTGTTGAATTTATTGATGATGAAAAGTTTTTCTCGGAAATTCAAAAAATGGAATTTGCAGGCTTAGTTTTAACAGGCGCGGGATTGATCGGTTCAGGTAATTCAACAATTTGTAATGCGGCAAACATTGCTTACAGAAGAAAAGTTTTTAATGAAGTTGACGGTTTTAATGATCACTTAGACCTTTCTTCAGGTGATGATGAATTCTTGTTGCAAAAAATTGCAAGCGATACAAAGTATAAGATTAAATTTTCAGTAGATAAAAAATCAGTTGTCCGAACATCTTCAAATAAAAGTATCGGAGAATTTTATCATCAAAGAAAAAGATGGGCAAGCAAAGGATTATTTTACAATGATAAAAGCCTGATATTCAAGCTGATTCTTATTTATTTTTTTTATATCGGTTTGATAGCTCAAACATTTCTTTCAATCTTTTTATCCTGGTATTTTATACTAACTTTAGCTGTAAGTCTGCTTTTAAAATTATTTTTTGAATTCAGGATAATGATTAAAGGGAAAAGATTATTATTCCCCCGTCTTTCACTCAAAACTTTTATCGGTGCTGAGTTCTTTCAAATCTTCTATATCATTCTTGCCGGATTTGCCGGAATGTTTGGTAACTTACAATGGAAAGAGAGAAAAATTAAAAGATAGGTCACTAAAAACGAGCGTCTCTTGAATATTTTCCCCGTCCATTTTAATATACACTAACCTAAATTTTCTCACAATTCTGACTTAGAATAAAGGTTTTTTCACTGGCACTAACATTGTCTATTTAGAGGGGACATTTAATTACGAGGTGTATCATGAAAAAGTTAATAATCATATCGGTAATAGTAATCTGGGGATTGATTGGAGCAAAAGAGAGCTTTGCACACTTTGGAGTAAGCGGATATTTTTATAATAATTTATCTCCATACGGTACCTGGATTGAGATAAACAATGGAGTAGTTGTCTGGCGTCCTACTGTTATTCGTCTGGACTGGTCGCCTTACCAAGAAGGAAGATGGATCTGGACAAACGATGGCTGGTACTGGCATTCATATGAACCATTCGGTTATATAACCTATCACTATGGAAGATGGTATTTTGATGATTACTATGGATGGTTATGGTATCCTGATTACGATTGGGCACCGGCGTGGGTGGAATGGAGATATGATAATGATTACATCGGTTGGGCCCCGTTGTCGCCGTACGCATCGTTCTCAGTCTCAGTAGGAATATTCTTTACATATACCTACTACGCACCGTACTATCACTGGCACTTTGTAAGGTTTAAACATTTCTGTAATCCGTATGTATATAATTATTATGTACCTTCCAAGCAAAGGTATAGAATCTACTCACACACGAAGTACAGAACTAATTATGGATATAGAAATGGAAGGGTTCAGAATAGAGGTGTGGATGTAAACTATATAAAGGTTAGAAGCGGTCAGAATATAAGACAAAGAGACATTGTTACTGTAAATGATCCGCGTGATATAAATACAAGACACTTAGATGATAATAATGTAAGAACTTTTATTCCTTCAAGGGATGAACTTACAAGAAACCAGAGAACTGATGTGAGGATCAAGAATGATAATAGAAGAACTTCTCTCGATATTTCGAAAGTCAAAATTGGTGACAGAAATCGTGATAATAAAATTGACAGGAATAATGTTCAGGTTAACAAAAACTTAAACAGAAACGAAGTGACAAAAAAACTGAATGAAAGAAATACTAATGAATTAAAAAGAAATGTAAATAAGAATAAAGTTGAAAATAACCGGAACGAAAAAATTATCCTGCAAAAGAATAACAGGACAAATACTGAGACAAAAGTAAATAATAATAGAAATCAATTCGATCAAAAGAATAATACAAAAAGATTCAATATTGAACAGAATAAAAACATAGAGGTTAGAACTAATACTAATAAACAGAAAGTTGAATTTAATCAGAATACTTCCAGATCGAATGACAATCAGAGAAAGAAAATTGAAGTGAACCGTAAGTCCAATAATAACAACAGAAATACTGTTATCAAGAAAAACACAAAGGAAACGAAACAGACGACTAAAACGAATAGGAGCAATGTAATTCAGAAAAAAAGAAAGTAATAGTTAGAAATTGCCTTCTCTCTCCTCAAAATAGCGGTACATTGATAATTCATCGTGTACCGCTTTTTTTATGTAATTAATATCTACCATTGAATTCCAATCTGCAATTCTTAAGATGAAAATTCACTCATTTTTAGTTTTATTCGGAAAATTAGATTAATTTTTGTTATTGATATTATGAGATTTTTCTGAATAGTAACTGATATGCGTAATTTTCTTATAAAAAAGGGGATGAAATTCAGGGAAATCAACATACAAATCAGTTTATCAAATCCACTTATTTCAGATTCATTCATCATAAATTTTTACAATAATTATAATTCGTCATCCAGACTAAATCGAAATATATTAATTTATGTTGAGTTTATTTAGAGGAGAAATTTTAAATGAAAATCAGTAAAGATGAAGCGTTAGATTACCATTCTACAGGAAGAAAGGGCAAGGTAGAAGTTATTGCAACTAAGCCTTGTCTAACTTCGAGGGATTTATCTTTAGCATATACACCCGGTGTAGCTGAACCATGTCGTGAAATCAGTAAAAATGTTGAAGAGGTTTATAAGTATACAGCCAAAGGAAATTTAGTTGCGGTAGTTTCGAATGGAACAGCTGTTCTTGGACTTGGGGATATCGGACCGGAAGCTGGAAAGCCGGTTATGGAAGGTAAAGGAGTTTTATTTAAGAGATTTGCTGACATAGATGTTTTTGATATCGAAATAAATAGTAAAGATCCGAAAGAAGTTATTAAAGCTGTTCAACTTCTTGAACCAACGTTTGGCGGGATAAATCTTGAAGACATTAAAGCGCCTGAATGTTTTGAAATCGAGGAAACACTTAAAGCAACAATGAACATTCCTGTATTTCATGATGATCAACACGGTACTGCTATTATTTCTTGTGCTGCATTAATAAATGCAGCTGAAGTTGCAGGTAAAAAATTACAGGATTTAAGAATTATAGTAAATGGTGCTGGTGCTTCTGCAATTTCCTGTAGCAAACTTTACATAAGTGCCGGAGTGAAAAAAGAAAATCTTTTGATGTTTGATTCTAAGGGTTGTCTTACTAAAGACCGAAAAGATCTGAACAAATACAAACAGGAATTTGCACAAGAGAAAGGATATTCTTCTTTGGCAGAAGGTGTTAAAGGAGCTGACGTTTTTGTTGGATTATCAGTTGCAGGGGTGATGACGAAAGAAATGGTAAAGTCTATGGCGAAAAAACCAATCATTTTTGCAATGGCTAATCCGGATCCTGAAATAATGTACGATGAAGCAGTTTCTGTTCGAAGTGATTTAATTATGGCAACCGGCAGAAGTGATTTTCCAAACCAGGTTAATAACGTTCTGGGATTTCCATTTATTTTCCGTGGCGCACTTGATGTACGTGCAACTGCAATAAATGAGAAAATGAAAATGGCGGCTACTTTGGCTCTGGCTCGTTTGGCTAAGGAGAAAGTACCTGAAATGGTTATAAGAGCATATGGCGGTGAAGAGTTTACATTTGGACAGGAATATATAATTCCGAAACCTTTCGATCCACGAGTACTTTGGTATGTAGCTACTGCAGTTGCAAAAGCAGCAATTGAAACTGGAGTTGCAAAGATTAGAGAAATGGATTGGGATAAATATGAAGATCAGCTAAAAGAAAGGCTTGGACTCTCCAAAGAAATAATCAGGGCAATGATTCACAAAGCTCAGAAGCAGCCCAAGAGAGTTGTATTCCCTGAAGGTGAAGAGGAAAAAATCATTAGGGCTGCTCACGTGGTTTACCAGGATCATATTGCATATCCGGTGTTACTGGGAAATGAATTAACAATAACAGAAACAATAAAACGTTTAGAATTCGATCCTAAAGAATTTACAATTATTGATCCTGCCAAAAGTGATAAACAACATGAGTATTCACAGGCATTCTTTAAGAAACGTGAGCGTAAAGGAGCAACTTTGAAAGATGCTTGTGAATTGATGAGGTATCCGAATTATTTCGGCTCAATGATGGTGGAACTCGGTGCAGTTGATGCATTGATAAGTGGTTTAACAACAAGCTATCCAAATACAATTCGTCCGGCACTTCAATGTATCGGAGTTAAGGAAGGATTAAAAGTTGTATCAGGTTTGTATATAGTATTTGCCAAAAATGATGTTTACTTTTTTGCTGACACAACTGTAAATGTGAATCCTGATGCAGAACTACTTGCCGAAATTGCTATTTCGGCAGCAGACACTGTTAAAGAGTTCGATGTTTTTCCTAAAATTGCAATGCTTTCATTCAGTAATTTTGGAAGTGCCCCATATCCTGAATCATTAAAAGTTAAAGAAGCAACAAGACTCATTAAACTTCGACGTCCTGATCTGATTGTTGACGGAGAAATGCAAGCGGATACAGCCGTAGTGGCTGACATTCTTGAAAGTGAATTTCCATTCAGTCAGCTGAAAGGACACGCAAATGTTCTTGTTTTCCCGGATTTGAATTCTGGAAATATTGCTTATAAGCTGATGGCAAGAATTGGGCAGGCATCTGTAATTGGTCCCATTTTAATGGGAATGAAAAAACCTATACATGTTCTGCAAAGAGGTGCAACTGTAGACGATATCATAAATATGACTGCAATTGCTGTTGCTGAAGCAGTTTCCCAAAAGAAATAAAATTTAAGCATAATTTTAAATGTGCTGATTTAGCTCCGAACAGAGGGTTTTCTACCGTTCATAAAGGTTAATTCGGTTTTTACCTAATTAACCTTTTATTTTATTTTTAAGTAGTTCATATTTGAATTAAATATTTTAGACTATTTTATCCCCAACTATGAAAGAAATCAGGATGCTTGCGGCTATTATGTTCACCGATATGGTGGGATATACCGCAATTATGCAAAATGATGAGAGACTTGCCAAGACACTTCGAGATAGACATAAAAAGGTTCTTGAAAGATTTACAGAGGAGCATCGTGGTCAGATTCTTCAATATTACGGAGATGGAACACTAACTATTTTTGGTAGTGCAATTGAAGCTGCGATTTGTGCAGCAAAAATACAGAAAGAACTTCAGAACGAACCTAAAGTTTCGATAAGAATCGGACTTCATTCAGGAGATATTGTATATGATGATGAAGGAATTTACGGAGACGGTGTAAACATTGCCTCTAGAATTGAAAACATTGCTTTACCGGGCAGTGTACTCATCTCCGATAAAATTAATGATGAATTAAAAAACCAGAAAGATGTATCGGCAAAATATATAGGCAAATTCCAGCTTAAAAATGTTAAAGAACCTGTAAAAATTTATGCAATATCGTCACACAATCTTATAGTTCCAAGGCATGATCAAATTGAAGGAAAAGTTACTTTTACAGAACACTCTATTGCTGTACTACCGTTTATTAATATGAGTATGGATAAAGAGAATGAATATTTTAGTGATGGAATGACCGAAGAAATTCTGAATGCTCTTGCAAAGGTTAATGGATTGATGGTGACCTCCAGAACTTCTTCATTTGCACTTAAAGGTAAAGACTCCGATATAAGAGAAATAGGAAAAATGCTTGGTGTAAAATCCGTACTTGAAGGAAGTGTAAGAAAGCAAGGCAATCGGGTAAGAGTAACTGCACAGCTAATTAATACTGAAGATGGTTATCATAAGTGGTCGGATTCGTACGATAGCAACCTTGAAGATATATTTTCCGTACAGGATGAAATTGCTAAATCAATTGCCGAGCAACTCAGGAAAACACTTTCAATTGAAATATCTACCAAATCACTGGTTAAAATCCCAACTGATAATATAGAAGCTTATAATCTTTATCTTAAAGCTTTATTTCACTGGAATAAGTGGACGAATAAAGATATTAATCTTTCTATTAAGTATTGTGAGGATGCTCTTAAGTTAGCACCAGATTTTGCTTCAGCTTATGCTCGTTTATCAGCCTGTTATGTCTATTCCGGTGCTGTAGGTTATATGTCTAATGTTAAAGCCTATTCTAAAGCACGGGGGTATGCAATAAAATCACTCGAATTAGATGATTATTTACCAGCTTCTCATCTATCACTTGCAATGGTAATGTATTTTAATGATTGGGATTGGAAAGGTGCGGAAAAATGTTTTATGAAAGCACTGGAAATAAATCCTAATTCTGCAGAAGCACACGAATATTATTCAATGCTATTAACAACTCTGGGTTATCATAAAAAGGCTTTGAAAGAAGCAGAGATGGCTTTCACACTTGATCCACTGAATGCACCGATAAGTCATATTCTTGCATATACTTATTACAACAACAATCTAATCGAAGACTCTTTTGCACAACATAAGAAAACCATGGAAATTGAACCAGGATTTGGAGATTCGTGGAATAGTTCTGCCTGGATGTACTTGAAAACAGGTGATTATGAAAAAGGGATCGATTTAATGATGCAGGTAATGGATCAGCCGGGGAACAGACCTAAAGCCTTGTCTGGATTAGGTTACGCCTATGCCAAGCTTGGTAACATCGAAAAGTCAAGAAAATACTTGAACGAACTTGAAGAATTCCAATCAGATGAACTTCACCTAAATATGGAAATTGCTGCAATTCATGTTGCACTTGGTGAAGATGATAAAGCTTTTAAACATCTTAACATTGCCTGTGATAAAAAACTTGGTGGGATGAATTTCATAAATGGAAATTACTGGAAAGAGATTCACGATGACCCAAGATTTTTACAGATCTTAGAAAAAATGGGTATCCCGGCTGAATGAGAGAATAACTGCTAATATTTAAATTCCTTCCTCTTATATTTATATTTCATATCTTCTTGTCGAATAAAATCTTGTGGATTTCAATAGATTTATGATAATCTTTTACAGAATAGGTATTCTCGTTCAGATTTCCTTTTATAGTATTTTGTTTGCACAAAACACATCTGATAATTTTACGGGATTTGAAATTGTTATCGCAGGAGAATACCAGGCAGGTGATTTTGCGAAATTTTTCATTGGTGAACATTGGCGTAAATTGTGGATTGTTCCTGTTGAAATTCCGGTGTTGAATCTTGATACTTATGCAGGAGGATTAACACCATTAAAAAAAGGAGGTGGACAGCAAACCAAATCCCTTCATTTAAGAGGAGGTGACGGAAAAGAATATAAATTCAGATCGATTGATAAAGATGTAAGCAGAAGTCTTCCCCCGGAATTTAAAGGCTCGGTTGTGGATGACGCTATACAAGATCAAATCAGTGTAACGAATCCTGGTTCTGCTGTCGTTATCTCTCCATTGATGAATGCAGTTGGAATACTAAATGCAAAGCCGGTTATATGTTTAATGCCGGATGATGAGAAACTTGGCGAGTTCAAAAATGAGTTTGCTGACATTCTCGGAACAATTGAAGAAGATCCTGAAGATTACGAAAATGAAGAGTTGAACTTTGCTGGTGCTGATAAAATTATCGGTACGTTCAAGTTGTTTGAAAAACTCCAGGAAGATAATGATGAAGTTGTAGATGCTGCAGAATTTCTTAAAGCACGTTTGCTCGATGTTTTAATTGGGGATAGAGACAGACATGCAGGACAGTGGAATTGGGCTGGATTTAATGAAGGGAAGAAGCGAATCTGGAAACCAATTCCAAAAGACAGAGATTTTGCCTTTCCATTGTATGATGGTTTGTATCCGAAGTTAATGACTGTCATGTTCACCTCAATGGTTAATTTTGATTATAACATGCCTGCAATGCTCGATATGACATGGGAAGGAAGACATCTGGATAGAAGATTTCTCGGTTCGCTCGATAAACCCGTTTGGGATTCGATAGCTGTTTTTATGCAGGAAAAGTTAACCGATGAGGTTATAGAAAATGCAGTAGAACAACTTCCACAAGAATATTTTGAATTAGCAGGTAAGGACTTGATTGCTAAACTTAAATCAAGAAGAGATCAACTAAAAAAAGCTTCAGATGAATATTATAATTGGGCTTCAAAATATGTTGATGTTTGGTGCAGCGATAAAAACGAGTATACTGAAATCGACAGGATAGATAATCTTTTTACTAAAGTTGCGGTTTACAAGCGTGATAAAAAGAGCGGGAATAAAAAAGGTAATCCTATTTATCATCGAGTTCTTAAAAATACAATTAGTGAAGAAGTTCGTATTCATCTTATGGGTGGAGATGATTTTGCTGTTGTGAACGGCGAGGTCGATGACGGTATTCGCGTTATTATTGAGGGAGGAAAAGGGAAAGACGAATTAACTGATCGTTCTAAAGTAAATGGTAACTTTCTTGGAATTACACCTTTTCCAGAATCAAAAACCGAAACGGAGTTTTATGATTCTGGTAAAAAAACAACGTTCACAGAAGGTGCATCGACTTATATAAACACCGACAAAGTAGAAGTACCGGAGGATGAACAGCTAAAATATGAGCCACCCATAGAAGATCGGTATCACGATTATAATGTTTTGTTTCCTTTCGAATATAATTCCGATGATGGAATAATTTTCGGTCTTGGTGGAAGAATTAATTTTTATGATTTCAGAATGAAACCATTTGCACATCGTTTTGATCTTTCGGCTTCATACTCAACTATATCTGAACGTCCTGAAGTGATTTTCAAAGGTGATTTTAACGATATGATAAAAGGAATAAACGTAAAAATTCCTGTGACATATACAGGATTAGAAATAACAAGATTTTATGGATTTGGAAACGAAACAATCCGTGATGAAAAATTATTAGAAGAAAAATATTATAATGTTAGTCAAAAATATTTTGGTGCAGGTATTTATTTCAATATTCCTGTGGTAAAAAATCTGGAATTTCGACCCGGTTTACTTTTGGAATTTTCGCACGTAATGAAAAAAAAAGAAAGATTAATTACTGAATTAAATCCTTATGGACTAGGTGATCACGATTTTTTTGCTCTTTCTACTTTATTTCGGTTTGATAATCGTGACAATGAAGCTTTTCCATTTGAGGGATATTATTTCTCATTAAACAGCGAAATTTATCCTGACGCTCTTAATAATAAAGATTTCTTTGGGAAGGTTTCTTTTGATGGAAGAACATATTTAACTTATCATTTTATAACCGATTATACTTTAGTGCTGCGAACTTATAGCGAGGCAGCCTGGGGAGATTATCCGTTCTACAAAGGCGCTTCGATTGGAGGTAAAAAAACTTTAAGAGGATTTTCTAGAGATAGATTTGTTGGAGATTATTCATTAATGGGATCGGCTGAGCTAAGATATTTTCTTGCAGATATTTCCTTTTTGGTTCCATTTAAACTTGGAATGAATTTGTTTAGTGATTGCGGCAGAGTCTTTCTCGAGAACAAATCATCAGATATGTGGCATTCATCATACGGCGGTGGATTCTGGTTCAGTATAAATGAAAGATTGGTTAATTTTTCAATTAACTATGCGAAATCTCCTGAAACTTTCAGAATTTATCTGAGTTTAGGTCAAATGTTTTAATATAATGTGAGAATACCTTGAATAATTTTGTTTTAACAGGTTTTGTTTTATTATTGTTTTCATTCAATTTAACGTGCCAGCAAGAAGGGAAATCTTTTCTAGAAAGTTATAATATAGATAGCAAATCTAATGAGATGATTTACTTGCCGAAAGAACTAAAAGAAATATCCGGGTTGGCTTTTGCTGGCGATGGATTTTTATTTATGCATAACGATGAAAAAGGTATAGCATATAAGTTCGATTTAAAAAAACAAAAAGTGATCGCTGAATATGAATTGGGGGAAAAACATGTTAAAAAAGATTTTGAAGATATTGATGTTTTAAAAGATTCAGTGTATATGATAACCAGTGATGGTGTCTTGTATAAATTTTCTTTGCATGATGGAAAGGATGAAATTCCATTTGAGAAAATAAAAACCGGTCTGGATAAAAAAAATAATATCGAAGGCTTATGTTTTGATCCGAAAACGAATTCATTTTTGTTTGCCTGTAAGGATTACCCGGGGAAGGGCTATAAGGATTACAGAGCCGTATATGAATTTGACATCGTAAATAAGAAATTAAAACCCGAACCTCGCTTTCTTATTTCATTAGAACAGTTAAAACAAGAATACGATATCAAGGATTTTTCTCCATCCGGAATTGAACTACATAAAAAAAGCGGGCATTTCTTTTTGATATCGGCTTCGCCGGAAGTAATTATAGAACTTGATTCAAAAGGAAATCTTATTAATGCAAAAAAGTTTAATGATAAGATTCATAAACAGCCTGAAGGGATAACTTTTCTCAATAACAATTCCATGGTTATTTCAGACGAAGCAAAAGATAAAAAAGCTAAGATTACAATCTTCAGAAAAAGAAAATAATAGTGAACACAATCTTGAAGTTAAAAAGATTCTTTATTCCACTTTTAGTTTTTGTTAGCCTGCAATTCCTCTCCTCACAAACTGATTCCTCTTCTGTTCAAATAGTAAAAAGAATAATTCTAATAGGTGATGCAGGAGAGCCCGCTGAGGATAAGAAAGAACCGGTTTTAATTGCACTGGAGAAAAATGCATCCGAAATTAAAGACAGCACTTTAATTATTTTTCTGGGCGATAATATCTATCCTTCCGGATTGCCTGATACAGAAGATTCCGACAGGAAAGAATATGAACGCAGAATCAATGACCAAGTAAATGTTGTTATTAATTCTGAGGCTAAAGGAATTTTCATTCCTGGCAATCATGACTGGGATCGTGGAAGCGACAAGGGATGGGAACAAATAAGAAGAGAAGGAAAATTTTTAAATGACAAAGGATTAGAAAAAGTATCCTTTCTTCCGTTAAATGGTTGCCCCGGTCCGGTTGTTAGTAATTTCGGAGAAAATATCAAAATTATCATTCTTGATTCACAATGGTGGCTTCAGGATGAGGGAACAAGACCGGAGAAGAAAGACAGCCTATGCAACTTCTGTAAGGAAGATGAAATAGCCTCAGCACTCGACAGCATAATTATCAACTCCGGGAATAATTTTATAGTTGTTGCAGCACATCATCCTTTAAGTACCAACGGACCTCACGGCGGACACTTTACGTGGCTGGATCATATTTTTCCTTTAAGAAATCTGAATGAATATCTCTGGATACCGCTTCCAATAATTGGTTCGCTTTATCCTTTGGTAAGAGGTTCGGGAATTTCAAGTCAGGATTTGCCAAGTAGTGAATATC
>JAJDNK010000213.1 GCA_022340715.1 bacterium BMS3Abin03
AAAAGAAGCGAATTATGTTGAAGATGTAAGGGATGCACACTATACAAATTTAAGTGCAGGAGAATATACATTTTATGTTAAAGCTTCAAACAGTGACGGTGTGTGGAATGAAGAGGGAAAACAATTAGCAATAATAATTAATCCACCGCCGTGGGCTACCTGGTGGGCTTATGCAATTTATTTCTTCGCTTTTGTCGGTATACTCGGTGGAATTAGAAAATTTGAACTTGATAGAAGAAAAGAAAAAGAAAATAAGAAACTTCTTCAACTCGAAAATGAACGTAAAACAAAAGAACTTGAGGAAGCACGTGAATTACAACTTTCTATGCTGCCCAAGAATTTACCCGATCTTCCCAATCTTGATATTGCAGTATACATGAAAACTGCTACCGAGGTTGGTGGCGACTATTATGATTTTAACGTTGGAATTGATGGAACACTCACAGTTGTTATTGGCGATGCAACAGGACATGGAATGAAAGCCGGGACTGTTGTTACTGCTACCAAAAGTTTGTTTAATAGTTATGGTGCTCATAATGATATACTGTTTTCATTTCAAGAAATATCAAGATGCATAAAACTCCTTCATCTGCAAAACCTTTCAATGTGTCTATCGATGTTAAAAATTAAAAATAATAAATTGACAATGTCTTCTGCTGCCATGCCTCCAATTTATCTTTACCGTAAAGAAACCAACGTAGCTGAGGAATATCAGTTTGAGGGAATGCCTTTGGGTGCAATTAGCAATTTTCCATACAAACAAAAGGAAAAAATATTAGAACCAGGTGATATAATATTATTAATGAGCGACGGCTTCCCTGAATTGATGAATAATAATGAAGAAATGTTTGGATACAACCGAGCAAGAAAATTATTTGAAGAACTAGCTGCCGAAGCACCAGAAGAAATAATATCTAAACTTAAAACTGCCGGATCAGATTGGGTGAAAGATAAAGATCCTGATGATGATGTAACTTTTGTTGTAATTAAAGTTAAATAAACATTAAGAGATAAAATGAACCGAAATAAATATTTAATTATCGTCGTACTTTGTTTAAGCTTTTTCAATGTCAATGCCCAAGTTAATGAAATAGAGTTTAAACACTATACCATTCAAGATGGTCTCAGTAGTGATTATATTATAGGTATTGTTCAAGATAATAGTGGATTTTTATGGTTTGGTAATGAAGTCGGAATTTCCAAATTCGACGGTTATACTTTTAAAAATTTTTATGGTCATGAATCAGATACAGCATCTATTCCGGCAGGTATAATTACAGCAATATATAAAGATGCAAACGGTTTGTTTTGGTTAGGATCTTATACAAACGGCGTTAGTATCTTTAATCCTATAACAGAAGAAAGCCGGCGGATTAATTATCTTCAAGGTGATTCTCTTAGCTATTTTAATAATCAAGTAACGAGTATTATTCAGGACCGATCCGGTAATATTTGGATCGGGACGTTAAACGGTCTTAACTGTTATGATCCGAAAACAAAAACTTCAGTTCATTTTGAACATGATCCTAATGACAGTTTATCATTATCCAGTAATGGTATAAGGAGCTTATTTATTGATCATAACGGCGTATTATGGGTTGGAACAGGAAACTGGAATAATTGGGAACATTATCCCGGAGGTTTGAACCGGTTTGATCCTTCTACTAAAACATTTAAGAGATATCTCACTGATGATATAACTTCAATTAAAGAGGATAATAATAATGTCTTGTATATTGGGACATCTCAAAGTTTATTATACAGATATAATCGAAATA
Organism: bacterium BMS3Abin03; assembly: GCA_022340715.1. Taxonomy (GTDB): domain Bacteria; phylum Bacteroidota; class Ignavibacteria; order Ignavibacteriales; family Ignavibacteriaceae; genus BMS3ABIN03. Next base: position 1,779 of record JAJDNK010000213.1, read on the forward strand.
AGGATAGTTTTGAACTTTGGTGGAAACTAAAAAACCTTACCACAACTTCCTCTCAACTTGGTCCAAGCAACATTAATCTTTTGCCGGCTATATATGATTTTGAACAAGATAGAGCAGGTAATTTTTGGATCAGTTCCTTTTTAAATGGTGTTTATAAAATTAGTCCCACCATGAATAGTGTTCAGCATTTTGAGTATAATTCTCAAAAGGGAAATTCGTTAAGTGCCAATACAGTTGGTAGAATTTTTCAAGATGAACAGGGAATAATGTGGATCAGTACACATGCAGGCATAAATAAGGTGGTGCTTTCGCAGAAGCGATTCTCCCAATTATTAAGCAAACCTGAAATATTAACTGAATTAGGCAACAGGCGTGTCCACAGTGTTTTTAAGGATTCACAGCATAATTTATGGATGGGTTTGGCAGACGGTGATTTGTATCGTTTTGACAGCTCAAGTACAAACCACTGGAATATTCAGAAACAAATCACTACTAAACCGGCACCAATTTCATTGATATATGAAGATAAGCATAAAGAATTGTGGCTTAGCGGCAACGATTGCGGTTTAATTCAATTTTCACCGGAAAAAGGCATTTTGAAAAGGTTTACTCCAAACGCTAATAGTAATAGTAGTTTAACATTCTGGCAGATTACTGCAATAGTTCAGGATCAAAATGGAAACTTATGGCTTGGAGGAGGATATAATGGGGCTGATATTTTTAACCCTGAAACCGAAACATTTATTAATTATCGCAACAATAAACAAAATAGTAGAAGTATAAGTAATGATATTGTATCATCAATCATAAAAGATTCCGATAACCAAATTTGGATAGGTACGGAAAACGGATTAAATCTATATCAAGAAAAAACAAATGACTTTGATCATTTTCTTAACGGTGTTTCAATTAGGAAAATATTTGTTGACAGCAAAGACAGGTTTTGGATTGGGACACGGCATCAAGGTTTGATCCATTTTAATAGACAAACAGGCACATATAAGACTTATACAAAAGATGATGGTTTACCAAGTAATTTTACAAATAATATTGTTGAAGATAATGACGGTAATATTTGGATAGGTTCTCCTGCAGGCTTAACTCGTTTTCAACCTTCATCCGAATCCATTGTTTCATTTGATATACAAGATGGTGTTGACAATGTTTTTACACTTGGACCGGATGCCGCTGTTAAATTGCAAAGCGGTGAAATTTTGTTTGGCGGTACCAAAGGAAT
>JAJDNK010000240.1 GCA_022340715.1 bacterium BMS3Abin03
GAAGTCAACTTCAATTCACCCTTTGGATAAAAGGTGGCGTCAGCATCCTTTTGCTCTCTCTGAAGAAAGGTATCATTCTCAGGCTTTTCCCACATATAGGATTCGGCATTAATGTATTTCAGGGCAGCTTGTAAAGTCGCCCTTTCGCTGATGGCTGGAATAACGTCCATTTCTATACCTGAAACCAAGTGACCATTGGCATACCAAACCTTACCGTTTTTCTCATGCAGGATATACTGTGCACCGATGACTTCAAGATCCTTATAATACTGATTAAATCGATGATGTGTACCAATTTTGTCATTTGATACTGGAAAGGTCTCCGTTCGATTATCTTGAGACATTGGGAAAAACTGCTGATATTCCTGGAAGAACGAGGCAACCGTTGGTTGATTTCCTTCCTTAAACCTTATGGCAGAAGGTGATTGCCCATGTTTATCCAGGGTAATTTGGGCGTTATAAAAAGGAGTATTTTTATATTGATTTTTATTCTGTGCAAATAGAGAAACACCTAAGAATAGCAACAAAAAAGAAATGGTAAAGAAAAAGCTTCTCTTTAACATGCTTCCGCTCCTTATCAAAAAGTGAGTAAATAATTGAACAGGCAGACATCCCATCTGCCTGTTCCTTTTATTAAATTTAATTTCATCACCAACGTAGGAGTTTACAGGTGGGTTCTCTACCAATCTCGTCTATAAAACTTACGATTTCGTCTTATTGAGGATATTATTGATTAATAATGATTATTGATTGGTAAAATTATACTGATATTGTGAGGGGGTGACGCCGAATTGTTTTCGGAAGCATTCAGAAAAGAAAGCTGGATTATTAAATCCAGCCTCAAGTGCAATTTCAGATATATTTCCTAAGTTTTTTCAAGTAATTTTACTGCCTTGCCAAGTCTCATTCTTTTTATCAGTTCACTGGGAGGTTCACCGACTAAAGCAACTAATTTTTTATGCAGAGTTGCACGACCGAGGGCAATTTTATTTGCAAACAATTCTACTCCAAATGATGAATCAGACAAATGTTCATTAATTATTTTTACAGCTATTGAGAACATTAACGTCATTACAAAACAAACAATGAACAAAAAGATTTTTTTCTAATGGTCTCCTAAAGATTAATTTTAATAAGTGTTAGAATTACTGATTAAAATACGAGTTGCAGTTATTTTTTCTCTGTTGTTGTAATAAACTCACGATGTAAGTTAATCTATATTTCATTCAATTCGCACTATTTTGGGATAGAAGAAATATTGTGTACGAAAAAATTGAAGAAAAAGAATTACTCCTATCATTTCTGCCACATTTGATTTAAATGATAGAACATTTCATCCATTTGTAATAAACAGGAATGTATAATAAAAAAGCCCTCAATTAAGAGGGCTTAACTAATATCTGAATTACTTATAAAAATAAGAATCAAGTACACTCACCTATGTTATTTTATCGTTGGGAACTCTGTTCGTCCAGATCCTTTTCTATTCACCAGCTTTAATTCTTCTTACATTCTCTAAATGATAAAAAATCCCTGTCGACTATTTAATAGATATTATTTATCATCACTAAGCAGACAAAGAAACAAGATAATTTCTGCCTACTTTCCCCATTTCGGGTGCATATCGAGGGAAGAATGGTTGTTTGTAACATTTGTAATACCAGTTCCATCAGCATTCATTATATAAATATCAGAAGATCCTTCATGCTCACTTGAAAAAGCTATCTGTTTACTGTCGCTGGACCAGCTAGGATAAAAGTCATACCCCGTTAAATAAGTAAGTCTTGTTATTCCGCTTCCATCTGCATTCATTACATAAATTTCATAATTTTCATCATCATTCGGTGCAGCAGAAAAAGCTATATGATTGCTGTTGGATGACCATGCCGGATTTACAGCATGGAAATCATGAGTGAGCTGCGTAACTCCGCTTCCATCTGCATTCATTATATATATATCGTAATCCCCATTACGATTACTTGCGAATACAATTTGTTTTCCATTGGGAGACCAATCTGGGTTATCATCGTTTGCTTCATTTTTCGTTAGCCTTGTCAAATTTGTACCATCTGTATTCATTAAAAAGATTTCATAGTTTCCATCACGATAACTTGTAAATGCAATTTGTTTTCCATTGGGAGACCAGGAAGGGCTTACATTCGAGCCATGATTATAGGTGAGTCGCGTAATTCCAGTTCCATCAGCATTCATTGTATAAATTTCATCTTTTCCATCACGGTTACTTACGAATACAATTTGTTTTCCATGTGGAGACCAATCTGGTTGATTATCGGTTGCTCCATTTTTCGTTAGATTTGTCAACTTTGTACCATCCGCATTCATTACATAGATTTCATTGTTACCATCACGCCGACTGACAAATGCAATCCGACCATTTCCTCCTTTCTTAAAATAAGTTCCTTGTGATTGCGTACTTTCCGTTATATTTTGATTTGAAACAGGATTATCCTGAAAATTATCAGAATCACATCCGGCAACAAACAAAACCACAACCATTAGAAGTAACGAATGAATAAATAAGGTTTTCATATGAACCTCCGGTTAAATTAGTTATAGAAATATATTTCGAGGACTTTCACCTCTGTTATTTTATCAACGGGTAATCCGTTTTTTTTCTTATCTGCGGAAACGTAAAAGTGAATCCACGTAACGCGATCTTTGGTATTATTTGAAATGACACCAGGTACAATCTGGCAGCCTTTTTCATTCACAGGCAGATCAAGACCTTCGGGCAAAGACTAAAACAGCAACCGTTAGAATACAGTGTATTACCGATCTAATGGTTTTAGCCTTTTGCATAATGGTAACTCCTGCATATGTGATTTAATTTCATCACCAACGTAGGAGTTTAGAGGTGGGATCTCTACCAATCTTGTCTATAAAACTTACGATCTCGTCTGATTAAGCTTATATGAAGTGATAATTACTATTGATTTGTAAAATTATGCTGATATTGTGAGGGGGTTACGCCGAATTGTTTTCGGAAGCATTCAGAAAAGTAAGCTGGATTATTAAATCCAACCTCAAGTGCAATTTCAGATATATTTCCTAAGTTTTTCTCAATTAATTTTGCTGCCTTGCCAAGTCTCATTCTTTTTATCAGTTCACTGGGTGGTTCGCCGACTAAAGCAACTAATTTTTTGTGCAGAGTTGCACGACCAAGCGCAATTTT
>JAJDNK010000247.1 GCA_022340715.1 bacterium BMS3Abin03
CTTCCTCTCTGGGAAAACCGAATAGATTCGCTTCGTATTATGATTACGCCGTCAGCTTTAGCTGATAACTACCGAACTTTGGATTATAACTTTGAATTTGGAGATTTTTTAGTTTCTTATACAGATCTCGATTATTCTAATCAACATGTAAAATACGGCCTGAAACAATATATCAATCTCAGAAATGAAACTCTTCCCGGTCAACTTTCATATTTAAATTCACCCCCGATTGTTTATAATATCGACTGGTCACCCAAAATTCCGGGTCCGGATGATTCAATCTATGTTTCGGTTTCTGCATTTAGCAGTGTTGGTATGAACCAAGTTTCGATTCAGTTTGTACCTGATGGTTCATCTACAGAAAATTATACTATGAGTTATTCACCTGTTACAGGAACAAAAAAAGTTGAGGAAGCAGACAGATGGACGGGAGTAATTCCGCCAAGAGGATACGATAACAGCGGTTCATTTAGAATTTATGTAAATGATATTACTAATCAATCTCAACTTTATCCAAGAACAAAATCGATTGAAATAAATATTCCAAGTAAAATAAATAACGACATTGTAATAAATGAATTTCTTGCTGATAATATTACTATAAATACTGATCCCGCCGGAGAGTATGATGACTGGATTGAACTTTACAATCCATCTTCCGATTCCATACTACTAACAGGAAGATATCTAACTGATAAACCAGACAACTTAACAAAGTGGCAATTCACACAGCCCGATCTATATTTACACGCAGGAGAGTTTTTAATTATATGGTGTGATGAAGATCAGGAACAAGAAGGCATTCATACTAACTTTAAATTGAGTTCTGATGGTGAATTTATTGCACTTACATCAACTGATGGAATCTCAGTTATTGATTCAATTACGTTTGGTTTGCAGTTGACTGATGTTTCTTATGGCAGATATCCTGACGCGGAAAATAACTGGGATTATTTAAGTCCATCTCCCGGCACAGGTAATATTTTATCAGACGTTAAAAATGAAATTATACCTAAAGACTTTTCATTAAATGCTTATCCAAATCCTTTCAATCCTTCTACAACAATTCAGTATCAAATTCCCGAACTAAATAATGTGCACATTGAGATTTTCGATCTACTCGGAAAAAGAATCTGGTTTAAAAATATGGGTGAACAGCAAGCCGGCAAATATGAAATACATTGGAATGGAACTAATCAAAATGGTGTAAATGTTAGTTCGGGTATGTATCTTCTTCGCATCGAATCGGGAACATTAAATCAAAACTACAAATTGATGCTTATTAAGTAGTAATTTCCTGAGATTGTGTAAAAATACGTCCATTTTTAAGGTTTTCTCGTTAAAAAGTAATAAGTTTAGGGACTAAATTTTGTGTAATTTTAATAAATATTCAAAAAACTGAATAAAGGAGATATTTTTTATGCCGCGGAAGAATGTTTTGATCATGGGCGCTGCCGGTCGCGATTTCCACAATTTTAATACGTTTTACAGAGACAATAATGAGTATAACGTAGTTGCTTTTACTGCTACTCAAATTCCAAATATAGAAGGAAGAGTTTATCCAAAACAACTTGCAGGAAAACTTTATCCGAAAGGAATAAAAATTTACGAAGAAAAAGATCTTACAAAATTGATTAAAAAATTAAAGGTTGATGAAGTAGTATTTTCTTATTCCGATGTTCCTTTCGAATATGTAATGACAAAAGCTTCTATTGTAAACGCTGCTGGTGTTTCATTCAGACTGCTGGGTGCAGCTGAAACTCAAATCAAAAGTAAAAAGCCACTTGTTGCTGTACTTGCTGTAAGAACCGGATGCGGTAAATCTCAAACTTCACGAAAAATTGTTGAAGTTCTTACAAATGCGGGTAAGAAAGTAGTCGCAATACGCCACCCCATGCCTTACGGTAATCTTGTTAAACAAAAAGTTCAAAGATTTGCAAAATATTCCGATCTTAAAAAACACAATTGTACAATTGAGGAAATGGAAGAATACGAACCTCATATTGCACGAGGAGGCGTTATTTATGCTGGCGTGGATTACGAAGCTATTTTAAGAGAGGCAGAAAAAGAAGCCGATGTTATTTTATGGGATGGTGGCAATAATGATTTCTCTTTCTATAAAGCTGATGTAACTTTCACAGTTGTTGATCCGCACAGACCGGGACACGAATTAAAATATTATCCTGGTAATACAAGCTTAAGAATGGCTGATGCTGCAATAATTAATAAAATAGATTCTGCAGATGGAGATAATGTTTTGCAAGTAATAGAAAATACAAAGTCTGTAAATCCAGGTGCAGTAATTATTGAAGCTGCTTCTCCGGTTACCGTAGAAAATCCTGATGTAATCCGCGGTAAAAGGGTTTTAGTAGTTGAAGATGGCCCTACCTTGACACACGGGGAAATGAAATATGGAGCTGGTACAGTTGCTGCTCAAAAACTTGGTGCAGCAGAAATAGTTGATCCAAGACCATTTACTGTTAAATCTATAACTGCTACATATAAAAAATATCCTAATATAGGTATTCTTCTTCCTGCAATGGGTTATGGAAAAGCACAAATGAAAGACCTGGAAACTACAATAAACAAAACCAGGTGTGATTCAGTAATCATCGGGACACCTATTGATCTTGGCAGGTATATAAAAATCAACAAACCGCATACAAGGGTAAAATACGATTTACAGGAAATAGGTAGCATAACGGTAAAAACTGTTTTGAAGGAGAAAGGGATAATTTAACCGATAAATAATTTCCTATATCAAAAGAGTTATCACTGCGTGGTAACTCTTTTTTTATTTAGATTAATAATAAAATTGATTAGTTTTAATCAGAATTAATCTTAATAACAACATTTTAAATAATTACTCATATGAAAAAAATCCATTTTCTATTTTCATTACTGCTGATTTTATTTCTTACTTATTTTATTAATGCACAGGATTATGACAGTCTCGCGGATGCTGTATATGCTAAAGATGTTAAAAAGATAAATGAATTATTGGATCGCGGAATAGACATAAATGCAACTCCAGAAGGTTTTCCATCAACAGTTTTATTTATTGCCTGCAGCTTTAAAGGTTATGAAGATATCGCCTCTTTACTTATTTCAAGAGGTGCTGATGTAAACTTTAAAGGTCGGGATGGTAAAACTCCATTAATGTGGGCGGCAGACAATTCATTAGCAACAACGCAAGTACTTCTTAATAATGGTGCTGATGTAAACATAAAAGCAAATGATGGAATGACTGCATTTATACAATGCGTTTTTGGAATCTTATCAAAAAAAGTATCGACCGACGTACTGGATTTATTGCTTAAAAACGGAGCAAATATTAATGCTGCACTAACAGGAACTGATACCCCCGGATGGACAGCACTTCTTTTTGCTTCAATAAATGGCGATTACAATCTAGCAAAATATCTTATTCAACACGGTGCTAATGTTAATCATACATCAGATCAGGGTGCAACAGCACTTTCACTTGCAAAACAAGAAAAATACGATAGTATTGTACAACTGCTTAAAAAACACGGAGCAAAAGAATAGGCTATGTTTATAGGTCATTTCGGTGTTGGATTTGCAGCTAAGAAAGTCGTCAAAAAAACATCACTTGGTACACTATTTCTTGCTTCTCAATTTGTTGATCTTCTCTGGCCGATTTTATTAATTCTTGGAATTGAAAAAGTAGAAATCAACCCGGTCAACACAGGATTAACACCACTTAATTTTGTTTATTATCCATTTTCGCACAGTCTTTTAGCAGCAATTGTATGGGCCTTCATTTTCGGTTTAATATACTATCTAATTAAAAAGGATTTAGGAAGTGCTATATGGTGTGGATTGTTAGTCCCAAGTCATTGGATTCTGGATCTGATAGTACATCGTCCTGACCTGCCGTTGTGGCCCGGACATGGTTCGCCAATGTTCGGTTTAGGATTATGGAGTTCGATTTATGGAACAATAATAATAGAAGTTGGAATATTTCTCGTGGGAGTTTATTTATACTCCAAAACAACTGAACCCAAAAACAAAACCGGTTCTATTTCACTCTGGATTTTAGTAATCTTTTTACTGCTTGTCTATTTTATGAATATTTTCGGCCCGCCGCCAAATTCAATCGATGCAATTGGATACGTTGGATTATCACAATTTATATTAATAGCCTGGGGATACTGGATTGATAAAAACCGCCAGGTTAGAGAAAAATCATAATAAAAAATGATTTATTCATCTATTTTTCGATTCACGTACTAATAGGTTTTAGCTAAAGTTAATTTGTATTAATAGCTTTTGTTAAATAAAGGTATTTCACTATATTTCTCACCTAAAATTTGATTTGGGGAAAATGAAAATTTACAATTCTCATTATAAGTTTTTTAATAATCATAAAAGGAGGCGTGATGCTTAAGCAAATTTTAACATTTCTTATTATTCTTTCATTATTTCTTGCACCAAATATGTTCTCACAGGATGAAGATATGGCAGCTCAACAGCAAGCCTGGATGGAATATATGACTCCCGGACCGATGCACGAAATGATGGCTAAAACTGCAGGGGACTGGAAAACAACAATAAAATACTGGATGGACTCTTCTGGTGATCCAATGGTTTCTGAGGGTACCTCGAAATCAGAAATGATTCTTGGTGGAAGATATCTTAAAGAAACTTCAAATAGTACGGTAATGGGTATGCCGATGGAAGGAATAAGCATTACAGGATATGATAATTCAACCAAGGAATTTACTTCTGTCTGGATAGATAATATGGGAACAGGTACTACTGTTGCAAAAGGTACTTATGATGAAGAAACCAAAACAATTACTCTTTACGGTTCTATGGTCGATCCTATGACGGGAAAAGATACTAAGTACCGTGAAGTAATTAATATAGTAGATGATAATCATCATGTCTTTGAAATGTATGTAGATCAAGATGGCCAGGAAGTAAAAAATATGGAAGTAGAATACGCCAGATAAGCTTAATAATATTTTAGGGATTAAATGCCGGGAGACTTTCCGGCATTTTTATTTATGGCTAATGAACCAGATAAAGATAAAATCCAGATACAAGTTATACACCGTAACGAAAGAAAACTGGAAAGACTTTGAAAAACTCTTCGGCAAAAAAGGGGCTTGTGCGGGATGTTGGTGTATGTACTGGCGAATCAGCTCTTCACAATGGAAAAAACAACAGGGATCAGGGAATAAAAGAGCAATCAAAAAATTAATTTTTTCGGATATAACTCCCGGTATACTTGCATATGATAACGAACAACCAATCGGCTGGTGTTCTGTCGCACCGAGAGAAGAATTTATCAGGCTGGAAAGTTCAAGAATATTAAAACCTGTTGATGATAAACCTGTTTGGTCAGTTGTATGTTTTTTTATTGATAAAACCTACAGAAAAAGAGGTGTTAGTGTTGAACTTCTGAATGCAGCAAAGAAATATGTAAAATCCAAACACGGAAAAATTATTGAAGGTTATCCCGTGGAACCAAAAGAAGGTAAATATCCAGATACTTTTGCTTACACAGGATTGGCAAAAGCGTTTACCCAAGCAGGATTTAAAGAAGTAATTCGCCGCTCAGAAACCAGACCGGTTATGAGACTTTATCTGAAATGACTTTTCAGATTTAATTTACTTACCTCAGCAAAACCATCTTTTTAGTCTGAACAAATTCTCCTGCTTTAATTTTATAAAAATACGTTCCACTCGGTAAATTCTTTGAGGAAAAGTTAGCCTCATATGTTCCGGCAGGCTTTTCTTCATTCACAAGTATTTTAACCTCCTTACCAAGTGAATCGTATACTTTCAAAGAAACAAATTGCTTACTGGCTATTGAGTATTGTATCCTTGTAGTCGGGTTAAATGGATTAGGAAAATTCTGTTTTAGTTCAATTTTGTTTGGTAAAACGATACTTATTTCTACTGTTTTCGAGTATTTGTATGAACCATCGTT
>JAJDNK010000258.1 GCA_022340715.1 bacterium BMS3Abin03
AAAGGTTTTATACATGGTAGTAACGGAACGATTGTTCTACAATCAGGCGCAATAAATTTTCAACAAAATATAGGCGATGCATTTGAAAGAAGACAAAATGGATTATCCGATGTTTTCTTTTCGGGATTAGCATATAATTCCTTTTCAGATATTCTTGTTGTTAGTGGATCCAGCGGTTTAAGTTATTCTAATGATTGGGGTTTACAATGGCAGCCAACGAATTATTCATACTATACTGATGAAATAATATATTCAAATCTAAGAAATGAATTTTATGCAGCATCGCTTGATAAGATTGTACGTTCAGATGGAAATGGACAGAGCTTCAATACATTTGTTGACAATGTTAGTCCGACATCTTTAGCAATTAAAGATTTTCTCTCAGATTGGAAATTAGGATTAGTTGACTATAATGATTTTTTTGAAATTGATTCAGCAGGTAATAAGACAAGTTTGGGTTATGATGGATTGGGCGGATTTGGACAATATCTTGAAACTGCCGAATGGAGTATAGCATTAAACACCTGGATAGGAACAAGAGAAAATAAAATTTTTTCTTATAATTCATTTAGCTCAAGCTGGAACCAAGTTGCTGAACTGGATGAATACGTTTTCACACTGAAAACTTATACTGTTGAATTTAAGAAAGAGGCAGGTACAAACGATATTGAAACACTACTTATCGGTACATACGGAGGAGGAATGTATAGTAATGCAGCTTTTACCAGCGTTGATAATAATCCTAAAAGTAATGTAAATAATTACCGTCTGGATCAGAACTACCCCAATCCATTTAATCCATCAACAACTATTAATTATTCTGTTCCTGAAGCAGGATTAGTTACAATAAAAGTTTATGATATACTCGGAAATGAAATTAAAACATTAGTAAATAAAGAGGAGTCTGCCGGAAATCATAGTGTTAAATTCGATGGGAGCAATCTTTCAAGTGGAATTTACTTTTATAGAATGAATGCGGGTAGTTTTACTGAAACTATGAAATTTGTTTTAATAAAATAAAGAGGTTCCTGTCTTTTAGAATCAATATCAGGTTTGTCGTAAAATCAGATGACAGGAGAAAATAATAATACCTCTTGATTCTTTCCCAGTGAAACAGGAATTTGCTTTATTGTTTTAGTAAAAAATATTTCAGAGACTCAATCGATAAAAGGAGGAGAATTTTATGAAGAAACTGATACTGTTGTTAACTTTCCTGTTGATTTTAGCAATACCTGTTAATTTACGGGCTCAGACATTACCATTAGTTTATGATGTTGAAAACACCGGTGCTGATTGTCCTGTACCTTATTTACCTACAATTAATGAACTCCCCTCTATCTTTTCTTTACCGGATCCGTTTGAATGGGCTGATGGAAGAGGTCGTATGAAATACTTTTCCGATTGGCGGATAAGGCGGGCAGAGATAAGCGCTCAATTCCAGAATTATGAGATCGGCCAAAAGCCTCACCGTCCTGATAGTATAACAGCAAGCTATTCCGGCGGAACTCTGACTGTAAACGTATATGCAAATGGAAAATCTCTCACATTAAGTTCCGCAGTTAGCCTTCCCGATAGTGGAGATGGACCTTTTCCTGCAATAATCGGAATGAACAGTCCAAGTGGAAGTATCCCGGCTAATATCTTAACCAGTCGTAATATCGTACGAATCACATATACCCACAACCAGGTTACAACTTATGGCAATCAGCAAAATACGGACCCCTACTACCAGCTTTACCCTGATCTGAACAGCAATAATACCGGACAGTACAGTGCCTGGGCATGGGGAGTCAGTCGTTTAATCGACGGACTTGCGTTGGTTCAGGATGTTCTTCCAATCGATTTGCAGCATATAGCCGTTACCGGTTGTTCCTATGCCGGTAAAATGGCACTATTTGCCGGCGCGTTTGATGAAAGGATCGCGCTTACATTGGCAATAGAATCAGGTGGTGGTGGTGCTACTTCGTGGCGGTATTCACATAGTGAGCCCAGCGGGAGTGTGGAATCATTAGAAAATACAGATCATAATTGGTTTAGAGAATCTATGTTCCAATTTGGCAGCGACAATGTTTATTTCCTGCCAGAGGATCATCATGAGTTAATGGCAATGGTTGCACCGCGCGCGCTTTACGTAACGGGTAACCCGGATTATACCTGGCTGTCAAATCCATCTTGCGACGTATGCAGCAGGGCTTGTCAACAAGTCTATGAGGCTTTGGGTATAGCTGACAGATTTGGTTTTTCTATTGTTGCCGGACATACTCACTGTTTAATACCAAGCAGTCAAATGACTGAAATTGAAGCCTTTGTGGATAAGTTCCTGCTTGGTGATACAACAGCAAATACAAATATCTCAACCAGTCCGTATGATATTGTTCTTTCCCCATGGATTACCTGGGCTAATCCAACACTTGGTAGCGGTACAACTTTTTATACATCATTAACATATCCATTAAATCTTCAGGCGGGTCTTGATACAAGCATTACTTTTAAATGGGAAAAGATAAATGAAGCCGAAAAGTATTATATACAGTTATCAACCGACTCCAGATTTGCAAATATTATTAAAGATGATTCAACAACAACTGATACATCAATAACATTTGATGGATTATTAAAAAACAATAAATACTTTTGGCGTGTTAGAGTTAAAACCGCCTCAGATTCAGGTCCCTGGAGCAGCATATCGAGTTTCATAACAACAATAACATTACCGGCAAAACCACAGATCATTTCTGCTATTTCAGAGAAGAAAGGTTATATAACTTTGAATTGGGATAAAGTAGAGGGTGCCGAACAATATTTAACCCAGGTTGCCAACAATCAATTATTCACAAGTATTTTCAAATCGAATACAACATCAGATACAGTTAAATCTGTTACGTGGTTTGCAGAAGACAAAACATACTACTGGCGGGTTCAGGCAAGCAATCTTGCAGGCACCGGACCCTGGAGCGATGTAGGAGATTTTACCATAGTTTATAATCCAACAAATCTTGTTGCAGAAAACACTAATTCAAACGAAATAACTTTAACGTGGACAGATAATTCTGCAATTGAAGAAGGATATATTATTGAACGCAAACAAGGTTCCCAAATAACCTTTGCGTTTCTCGATACTTTAAAAGGCGGCGGGGATGAATATATAGATAAAAATGTAGAACAGGGTCAAACCTATATTTATAGAGTAAAAGCTTTTAAGGGTCCGCTGGAATCCAGCTATAGTAATGAAGCTTCTAATAACACAACTGGTATTAATGAAGAGGAAGGGATACCGAAAGAATATTCACTAAG
>JAJDNK010000042.1 GCA_022340715.1 bacterium BMS3Abin03
TTATCACGGGATGTATAAGAGAAATCGGAACAACCTTTTTAACCTATTAGATATTATTTATAGTAACATAGTTACTGGCTTCTTCTTCCAATCTTAATTTTTATTAATTATTTAATCTTATATATTGAAGTATATCTTCAATAGTTATTAATTAAAAAATTGAATAGAAACAATAAAAAAGAAACAGAAGAAAGACGCATAATTAAAGAATTATCCGAAGATGATGTATTATCCAATCCGTTCGAACAGTTCAACGTATGGTTTGATGAAGCAAATCAAACAGAAATTGTAGAACCAACCGCCGCAATTCTTTCTACGGTTGGTGAAAATAATCATCCGTCTGCAAGAACAATTCTATTAAAAGAAGTTAACGAAAAGGGTTTTGTCTTCTATACTAATTATGAGAGTAAAAAAGCAAAAGACATTGCTTCAAATCCGAATATTTCACTTTTGTTTTTATGGAAGGAACAGCAGCGCCAGGTGAGAATAGTGGGCCAATCTGAAAAAATAAGCAGAGAAGAATCTGAGAAATACTTTCGCACACGACCAAGAGAAAGCCAGATCGGTGCTTGGGCTTCACATCAGAGTTCCGTGATACCGGACAGGAAATCGCTTGATAATAAATTTGAGGAGTACAGGAAAAAATTTGGTGATAAAGAAATTCCTTTACCGGATTTTTGGGGAGGTTATGTTATTATCCCAAATTATTTCGAGTTCTGGCAGGGAAGACCGGGCAGACTTCATGATAGAATTTGTTATAAATTTGAAGATCAAGAATGGAGAATATTCAGGTTAGCACCGTAAATTTTTTAATTGAACCTTCTACCAAATAACGTTCGCCCCAGTTGGATTGTCCTGATTGTAATTGCAGTTATGATTATTATACCTCCTATAATTGCCGTAATAGATGGTATTTCTCCATAACCAAAAAATACCCAAACCGGATTGAGAACCGGTTCTACCATTGAAATGATTGAAGCTTCAACGGCAAATACTCTTTTTAATCCTGATGAGAAGAATGCGTAAGCAATAGCAATCTGAAATACTCCGAGATAGATAACCTTCCACAAATCAGTAAAAACAATTTCCTGCAAAGTTGAAAGAAATGGAATGCAGATGATTGCTACTATAATATTCCCAATAAAGATTGAACTTTGTTGATATTTCTTATTATTCTTCTTTAAGCCGAGGAAAAGAGCAGCAAACACTATCCCGGACATTAATGCAAAAATATTTCCTTTAAACTGTCCGGGTTCCAGACCGCCAATGAAAAAAAGAATCATTCCTCCGAAACAAACAGCAATTGTTATAATGTTAGCTTTTTCTAAGCTCGTTTTATTTAAGATCGGTTCAAAGATTAATACATAAATAGGAGCAGTCGATTGTAAAAAAATCGCATTAGCAGCCGTGGTCGTTTTCATTGCGATAACATAGAAAATCAGAGTTGCAGCGTAAAAAAAAGAATTGAGGATTGAAAGTTTGTTAAACTGTAATAAACTTCCTCTGAAAATCACAGCAAATGTAACTGCAGCAATTGAACATCTGAAAAAAGATATTTGCATAGGCGTGTATGGAACCAGCTTTATGAATAAACCGCCGCTGCTCCACAATAAAGCGGCTATAAATACCGCAGCCAGACCTTTTTGATGTTCAGTCCAATGTTTCATGCAATAAATTTGTTCTGATTTGGGTGAGAAATATAGTTAATCTTTAAAGAACTTTGCCGGATTTAATTTATTAACAATTCTTTTTTATGACAGGTTGCTTAAATTGTTATTAAGAATAAAGAAATGTAATGAAGTTAAAATATAATCCGCCCGGAATAGTGAAAAATATTTTTAAGCATTTTCACTGGAATACAACAAATGATAAGATCCTGCTCACTTTTGATGACGGACCCAATCCAGGTACAACAGAGAAAATACTTATATTATTAAATCAATATAATATTAAAGCACTTTTCTTTTGTGTCGGAAATAATATTAATAAAAACAATGAACTTACAAAAGTAATTCTGGAAAACGGACATACAATTGGCAATCATACATTCAATCATAAGGTTTTAAATAAGCTAAGTTATAAAAACGCAAAGGAAGAAATAGAAAAGACGAATTCTCTCCTCCTAAATAAATTCGGGGATAAGATCAGATTTTTTAGACCTCCTCACGGTAAATTTAATTTCAGAGTAAAGAAATTAATCTCAGATTCAGGATTAGAATGTGTTATGTGGTCTCTTCTTACTTATGATTATCAAAACGATTTTAAAAAAGTTAGATTTGCTATTGACAATTATCTAATGAAAAATTCAATCATTGTTCTGCACGACAGCAACAAAAACAAAAATATAATCATCGATTCCATTAATTATATTGCCGACTCAGTTTATCAAAAAGGGTTTCAGTTTGGAGAAACTAACGAATGCCTGAGATAATATTCCTAATAATATTAAGCGGATACTTTATCCAATCGGTTTTATTTGTGATTGGTGCAAAAAAAGTATTTCCTCGACTTGATGATAAAGATCTCCCTACAGCAACTGTAATTGTTGCAGCAAGAAATGAAGAAGAAAATATTTCAAGATGTCTTGAATCGCTTGGAAAACTTGAATATCCGGAAGGTAAACTTGAAGTAATCCTAGTAAATGATCGCTCTACAGATAAAACCGGTGAATTAATCGATAGCTTTATTTCAACAAGAGAAAATTTTAAAAAGATCATACCTGATGAACCAAAAGGCAAAATGGTTGGTAAAGTTAATGCATTGGCAACAGGTATTAAGGAAGCGAATGGGGAAGTAATTTTAACTACGGATGCTGACTGTGAAGTAAAACCAGCCTGGGTAAAAACAATCGCTTCACATTATACTAATGATGTTGGTATGGTTGATAGTTACACATCTCAATTAGCATTTAATTCTTTTAGCGGTATGCAGTCAATCGATTTTATCTATCTCTTAATGGTTGCCGGAGGAACTATAAATCTTGGCGCGCCTATTACCTGCATCGGTAACAATATGTCTTTCAGGAAAAAAGCGTATATGGAGGCTGGTGGCTATGAAAGTCTTCCATTCAGTGTAACTGAAGATTTTACATTGCTTAGAGCAATTTATAAGCTTGAAAAGTATAAAATACTTTTCCCACTCGATAAGGATGCACTTGTAACGTCAACTCCTTGTTCGAGTTTTAAACAGCTATATCATCAAAAAAAAAGGTGGTCGGTTGGCGGATTAGGAGTTCCATTTCGTGGATTTTTAATAATGTTCTGGGGATATATTGCTCATCTTTGCATGCTTCTTACTCCTTTATTTTACTCACCTGTGTGGTTATATTTATTTTTCTTTAAGATTATAATCGATTTTTTTGTGCTTTATCCTATTCATAAAAGACTGGGCATATCTAAAAATTTAAAATACTTTTTAGTGCACCAGGTTTACTATATTCTTTACGTACTATTATTGCCATTCATCGTTCTTGCAAGTCGTAAGGTTGTTTGGAAGGGTAGAGAATATAAATGATACTTCTCTGTAATTATTATGTTACTTATCGGTGTAATGCTTATTGCGAATTTTGTCATTTTGGACGTCACGATGATTTTAAGAATACACCTTACGCATCAATCGATGATTTTAAATCGAATGTTAACCAGCTTGCTGAACTTGGAGTAAAATTTATCGATCTCACTGGAGGAGAACCTCTTCTTCATAAAGAAATTCATTTTATGGGGGAATATGCTAAGAATCTAAAAATACAAACCAGTATAACTACTAATGGATTGCTTTATCCAAAGTTTGCAGATAAGCTTGCTGGTAACGTCAATCTGCTTCATTTTTCTTTGGATTCACCGAATGAGGATGAGCATAATAAAATTAGAAAAGTGAATTGCTATAAAGGTGTTTTTGAGAGTATAGAAATCGCAAAATCGTTACATGAATATCCTGATATACTTTTTACGGTTACAAATGATACGTATAAAAAGCTACCACAAATGCTTGATATCGCTGAAAAGCATGAACTCGTTCTTCTAGTAAATCCTGTTTTTTCATATTTTGGCAATCCCGGATTAACTGAAGAAGCTGTAGATTATATCGATGAATTTTGCGATGGCAAGCTAAATGTTTATCTGAATAAAGGTTTTATGAAGTTACGCAGAGACGGCGGCAACGATATCAATGATCCATCCTGTAAAGCTGTTTCAAGAGTTGTGGTCATTTCACCTTATAATGAAATTATTCTTCCTTGTTATCATTTCGGAAATGAACGAATTCCGATAGACAAACCGATTAAAGAAATAAGAAATTCCGAAAGGCACAGATACATTCAGCAAATGGAAGGAAGATTTGATTTTTGTAAAGGTTGTACTGTTAACTGTTACTTCGAACCGTCATTTGCTTTTCCCACAAACCTCTATTCATTTGCCAGCTTAACCTCAAAATTTAAATACGGTTATCACAAGCTTATCAAACAGAAGTTAAAAAGAATAAAAATCACTCAGGAGGTGAATTGAAGTTTAGATTTATTGTCTTTTTGATAGTAATTCTTTTTACAATAAACTCTGAAGCTCAATGGAAAAAAGAATGGTTTCCTTCAGGTTTGAACATACAACCTTTCACTGCAAATTTTATAGAGCCACGAGGCGGATCAATGATTGGGCTTGACGGAAACAGGTTGAGACTTGATATCGGAACATCCAAAGATATTTTTAAAATGAATTCAGATAATGAAACAATTTCTTTTGGCGCTGATATTTTTACATACACAAGGCTTAGAAGTCAAAATAGTTTTAAGTTTCCGGTTGAAACAGTCGATTATCTTTTCGGTATAAATGCAGGTTATAAAAAATTAAATGATGAGGAAGAATATGGTATACGATTCAGGTTCAGTCATATAAGCGCACATCTTGTCGATGGAAGATACAGCAATCAAAACAATACCTGGATGGATAGCAGGAAACCTATAACTTTCAGTAAGGAATTTTTTGAATTATTTCCTTATTACCGTTTGCATGGTTTCAGGATTTACGCCGGGATTTCTTACATCATCCATATTTTACCAGCAAGTATTAATAAAGGAATTTATCAATTGGGATTTGATTATTACATTTTACTTTTGGGATGTAAAACATTTACACCTTTTATAGCTTATGATTTTAAATTGAATGGAATCAATGATATTTACTCCGGGAATAATATTGTTAAGTTTGGTTTAAAGTTTGGTAATCCATTTAATAGCGGCTTCAGTGTTTTATTTTCTTATATTTCCGGTAAGAGTGTTCATGGGGAATTTTATGATCTCAATGAAAATTATGCAAATATTGGTTTTAATCTGGATCTTTAATTAATGTCTGAAACTATAAATCAGGGAGTCCAACCTGAAATTCCGAAACCGAAGAGGAAGAAAAAAAATCGTTACCTTCTTCATATAGGTCTTTTCTTAATTACTTTTATTACTACAACTTTTGCCGGGGTTTTGTGGACGACAAACTCAGCAGGACCTTATGAACTAAATATGCTGCTAACCGGCTTACCTTATTCAATATCTATTATGATGATCATCTCTTTTCATGAATTCGGACATTACTTTGCGGCTAAATATCATCGGGTAGATGCAACACTTCCTTTTTATATTCCACTACCACCGATACCATATTTTATTAATTTTGGAACAATGGGTGCTGTAATCAAAACACGATCAAGGATTTATTCCCGAAAGGCAATGTTTGATATCGGAGTTGCGGGACCGATAGCAGGATTTGTAATATGTCTCATTATTTTAATTTATGGATTTACTCACGTGCCGGATATTCAATATCTACTGAATATTCATCCTGATTATCTCCAGCCGGATTATGGACACGGAGGTATGAGTCTTGTTTTTGGCGACTCAATCTTATTTGCTTCACTGAAATGGATTTTTGTTGATCATTCAAAATTTTTTCCACCAATGTCGGAAATATATCACTACCCATTTCTCTGCGTCGGTTGGTTCGGTTTATTTATTACCTCTATGAATATGATTCCGGTTGGCCAACTGGATGGAGGGCATATTTCGTACACGATGTTTGGAGCAGAAAGATCTTATAAAATCTCAGCGATATCATTTATTTTTCTATTTGTTTTTGGTGTTGTCGGATTAGCCGATGCACTGTTGGAACTTGGCTGGAACGTAGGGTGGGGAGGATGGCTTTTTTGGGCACTTATTCTTTACTTTATCATTAAGCTTAAACATCCACCGGTTCCAGATCCTGTTCCTCTTGGTAAAAATAGAAGGATAATTGGTTATATTAGTTTTGTTATTTTTATTATTTCATTTTCCCCTATGCCCATAATGCTTACAATATCTGGGTGATTATATATTTATTTTTACCTTGTTTAAAAAGACTCAAAAAAATAAAATTCAATATGAGAAAAATAGTTTTCTTTATCCTTCTTTCTCTCCTACTTTGGGGATGCGAAAAAACCTACGATACTGTAATAGACACTGTTCCGGGAAATTATCAGGTAGACAGGATTAATCATCGTCAGAGTTATGATTTAAAAACACCGGCGGATTCGGTCCTCTTAGTAACTATTTATTTCACATCTGAAAGCAAGCTAAAAAAAGCTTATTTTGATGTAGTAGCTTCCGATAATTCGGTTCTTAATTCCTCACCAATAGAATTACTTTCTCAGGGAAATAACATCTATCAAAATAAATTTATACTCAAAAAACAATATCCGATTGGTAAATATCACCTGAATTTTTCAGTCACAGGAATAGATGGAAAAACAAAAAAAGTTGCAACTAGCAGTTTTGAATTTAATAACGGACAGGATAATGTGGCACCGGTTATTTCAAATTCTATAATTGATCCCGATACGATTGTTGTAAAAGATACTACAGTTATATTTACGTCTGTAGTCGCAACAGATGTAAACGGAAACAACGATATAGATGAAGTCTATTTCATAGTTTATAAACCCAATGGTTCAACAAATAATGTTAAGATATATTTATATGATGATGGAAATACTGAAGAATATGGGGACGAAACAGCAGGAGACAATATTTATTCCCGCTTAATCAGTATTGATCAGAGTAATGATAAAGGAACTTACCGATTTGAATTCCGGGCAAGAGACAGATCTGATTCTTTAAGTAATATCATAAATCATTTTGTGCTTATCCAATGATGAAAAAACTATTCGTCCTTTTTACTCTTTCATTAGTTATTGAAATCTATCCTCAATTCATACCTGAATCATTTTCATTGTCCGGAGAGAAGAAGCATCTTAATAAACTCTTCGATTCCAATCCCGTTAGTAATACTATAACAGATATTGTAACAATTGGAGATACTGTTTGGATTGGGACAAGCAGAGGAGTAAGTGTTTCATATGACAGAGGTGAAAACTGGACAAACTTTTATAATACTGAGGTTTTCGGAGATCTGGGGGTTTCTGCAGTGGCGTATAATAAATATGATGGTTCTGTGTGGATAGCTACTGCACAAGATGTTGAAATACCTGGAGGAGAAACCCTGCCCGAAGGAAGAGGATATAAATACTCTACAGATGGCGGACTGAATTGGTCATCTGTTCCCCAACCAATTGATGATCCGGGTGATTCATTAATAGCATATGGAATTAATGATGGTATAAATCTTCCTTTTGTTCGTGCTTTACCAATAACAACCGGGATTAATAATGTTACTTATGATATTGCATTTACTGATGGTGTAATCTGGATAGCTTCTTATGCCAGTGGGCTGAGAAAAAGTACAGATAGAGGTCAAACCTGGCAGAGAGTGGTTTTACCATCAGATTCGCTTGATGAAGTTACCCCCTATGATACGATAAAGTATGCTCTTCAACCCGTAGCAGGTGATTTCGGACCGGATCAAAATTTAAATCATGAAATGTTTTCAGTTATCAGTATAAATGATTCGACTATTTACGCAGGAAGTGCGGGCGGTATTGACAAATCTACGGATGGAGGTATAAGTTGGAGAAAATTTAATCATACTAATCAGAAAAAACCAATAAGCGGTAACTGGGTTGTAGCGCTCAAATATAACCAATCTGAACAAAAGCTGTGGGCAGGTACACGAAGAGCTGATGATCCGATGGAATTTTTTGGTGTGAGTTCGACTTCTGATGGAGGAGAAAACTGGGAGACCTTTTTAGACGATGAATATGTATGGAATCTTGGGCTTAAAGAAAATGATATATTTGTTGCTACAAATAACGGGATTTTCAGATCGAGCGATGAGGGTGCTACGTGGATTTTACCAAATAATATTATAGATAGAAATTCTGGTGTTATTCTTACAACAAAAGAATTCTATAGTGTTTCTGCTGTAGAAGAAAATGGTGGAGTCTGGGATATCTGGCTTGGATCTGGTGACGGATTAGCTAAACTGAGAGAAACATCTTTTTGGCAGGGTGAATGGAGAATATATTTAGCATCACAGTCTTTGGTTTCGGAAAAAGAAACGTACTGTTATCCAAATCCTTATTCACCAAAGCTAGATCAGTTAAAAATCAAGTACAGTACAGGTGGAAAAGATGCACCGGTTACGATCAGGATTTTTGATTTCGGAATGAATTATGTGAGAACAATACTTCAGAATGCGATGCGAAATAAAACAATCGCTAGTCCACCGGATTTCTGGGATGGCAAGAATGATGCTGGAAACATCGTTCCAAATGGTGTTTATCTATATCGGGTTGATGTTGGCTCAGATAAACCACTTTTCGGTAAAATAATTGTTATGCAATAGAGGAGAAAGTGAAGAGACTTTTTTTCATATTTTTATTTATAACAAGTAGTGTAGTACTTGCACAGCCAAAATTTTCTGAGATGGCATCACGTGTAGGTGCTTTCAGCAGGATGGGTTTTGGTGCTCGAGGTATAGGTATGGGAAATGCTATGTCCGCTGTGATTACAGGTGAGCTTGTTTCTTATTACAATCCTGCGGTTACGGTATTCCAGAACAACAATTCTGCACATGCCGGATATTCTTTTTTATCAATAGATCGCAACCTGAACTTCTTAAGTTTTACTCGTCATTTTGATTTTTATTCAAAGAAAGATACAGATGTTGTGAATCGTAAACCGAGAAATAGTGCGGGAGTAAGTGCCGGGATCATAAATGCTGGTGTAACAAACATAGACGGAAGAGATAATAACGGGCTTTCGATTGGAGAATTATCGACGTCTGAAAATCAATTTTTTCTTGCCGTAGCAAACAAATTCTCAGAAAAATTTTCTGCAGGAATATCAGCAAAATTTTATTACTATAAATTATATGAGGATGTTTCTACAAGCGGTTTTGGTGTGGATATAGGTGCTATCTACAAAGTTAATGATCAGTTTACAGTTTCCGCTGCTATTATGGATTTAAACAGTAAATATAAATGGGATACGGGATCAATCTACGGTACAGATGGTGTTGTAACAAAAGATAAATTTCCAAATCTCAGAAAACTCGGTATAAGTTATCTGAATAAAACATTGGGATTATTGGCCGCGCTCGAATTTGAGAACAGTAGTGCTGAAACAAATATTTTGTGTGCCGGAGTAGAGTATAATATTTACAAGGATTTATTTTTAAGAGGTGGAATTGACCAGTTTAACTTGAATAACATGGATTGGTCAGTCAGACCTTCGGCTGGATTTTCATTTTATAAATCATTCGGAAACGTTGTTGTTGGTGTAGATTACGCTTTTGTACTTGAGCAATACTCGAGAGCAGACAGACATATAGTAGGATTAACATTTAATTTTTGATATATGAAGAAAATTCTTTTTACATTCTTACTTGGTACCTCATTTGTATTTGCACAATCCGCAGGCAATTCTGGATTGTCCTTTCTGAAATTCGGTTTTGGTGCGCGTAACATTGCTATGGGCGATGCGGGTAATTCTGCTTCTAATGATTTGACCGCGTTATTTTACAATCCGGCAAGGTTAACACTAATTGATAATAATGAAGTACTTTTTATGCACAATCGATGGATCCAGGATGTAAATAGTGAAGTGTTTGGCATTAAATGGGAAATGTTTGGTATTCCAATAGCTGCCGGATTTAATTACACTGCGGTTAACGATATTGAAATCAGGACTCAACCAACCTCTCCCGAATATCCAGTTCCAACATTCGATGCAAAATATTTTTTTGGGAGTCTCTCAACAGGTTTTAATGTAACCAAAAACATTGCTGCCGGTGCTACTGTAAGATATCTTTATGAAGGATTGCTTAATGATGAAGCAAATGGTTGGGGATTTGATCTTGGTGTTTGTTATACTTCTCCAATCAATGGGCTAACATTTTCCTCGGTGTTAAAGAATATAGGATCTATGGATGCATTAAGAAATGAAGCCACTAAGCTTCCAACAGATTTCAGGTTAGGCTCTGCATATAATTTCAAGATTGAATCGGCAAAATTGGATTTGATTGCTGTAGGAGAATTTCAAAAATATCTTGATACAGACGATATCCATTTTAATCTTGGTGGTGATGCTGTGTATGAACAGACATTTGCATTGCGACTAGGATACCAGACTGGCTATGAATCTAAAGGATTTACTGGTGGAATCGGTCTTATATGGGGAAGTTTAAGATTCGATTACGCTTATATGCCTTTTTCCCTTGGACTGGGAAATGCAAATTTGTTTTCTATTCTATTTAAATTTTGAGAAATCTACTTTACCTCACAGTAAAAACAGATTAGATTATTTTATTAAAATCATTTTCTTTGTTTCCACGTAATCCCCGGCTTTCAATTGATAAAAATAAATTCCACTTGGTAAATTTGAAGCATCAAACTCAACTTCATAATTTCCTGCGGGTCTATGTTCATTAACGAGAGTCGTTATTTCCTTTCCAAGAACATCATAAACTTTTATAGTTTGCCAACCACTGGTTAAAGACCTCCAGCTTATTTTTGTCGTAGGATTAAACGGATTGGGATAGTTTTGGGCTAAATCGAAGGATCTGATTCCCAGCTTTTCACGTTGATTTATGGAAGTGACAATGTTATAATTTTCCAGTTTGAAATCTCCCATCCCGACAAAGTAGACCGCCTGGTATCTTACTTTACCAACTCCTTTTGCGAACCAGGTATCAACAATTCCGGCATCCATACAAATTTGTGAATGCCTGAAATGAAGACAATTATAAAAAGTACCTAAAGGTGTAATAACGGTATCCTTATTTCCTATAAGTGTTATCCCTAATCCATATGAACAATTGAAGTATCCCGGCAATTCCCAGGATTCTCCCACATCAGCTCCGAAATCATAAAGCAGATATTCTAAGCTATCATCCGGGTTGAATACAAATACCTTGCTGCCAGATTCACGAAGATAAAGGTATGGATCAAAGCCTTCCAAAGATAATCCGTAATACAATACATTATTAATTCTTAAAGTATCAGTAAATGTTTCTGAAACCGGGAATAGCTGAGATGAAAAATCCCATTCATTGTTAATTGCTATAGGAAAGTAAGAATTATGATCAACCTGAGAATATATAAGAGAGTTGATAGAGAAAGTGATCATTAAAAACAAAAGTGTAATTGATGTTTTCATTTTAATTCTCCTTCCATTAATATAATATTTTTATGAGTGATCGGGTGAGAAAGCAGGTATAATACTTTAATAATTGGTGTTTTGTTTATGGGGTATGGCGATGCTGAATTTTTCTGGAGAGAGCTAATAAAGTGATGTTTATTATACTTCATCGTTTGCTCATTAAATTATATAAAAAAGATAATTAAATGAGTAGTTCAAAACAACCAATAATATTTTCCGGCTAAGTTTTCTTATTTTTATGGTTAGTTTATTAAAATTTAAAAGAGAACAATTTGAGTGATTTTAATTACATAGAACACTATCAAAAAGATGCAGTTGAGTTTGATTATTTTGAGGAAAGAGAGGGTGCGACCAAACACGATGAGCGACGAGTAAGAGAATATATTATTTCTAAAGTACCCAAAGATGTAAAATCAATACTAGATGTTGGCTGTGGTTCCGGTTGGGTTGCAGAACATTTTGCAAAAAAGGGAGTTAAAGTTCATTCGCTTGATATATCAGTTACAAATCCTTCCAAGGCTATGCAGCTTTATCCTTCTAAGAGGCATTTCGGTATAGTTGCAGATTCATTCCGCTTACCCTTTGCAGATAAATCTTTTGATTGTGTTATTGCTTCTGAAATTATCGAACACGTAGTTAATCCTGCTGAATTCATAAAAGAAGTTTTCAGAATAGTTCAAAAAGGCGGAAGGCTGATCATTACAACACCGTATAAAGAAAAATTAATTTATTATTTGTGTGTTCATTGTAATAAAAAAACACCTGTGCATGCACATCTTCATTCATTCAATGAAAAAATGTTAGAAGGATATTATGAAGGTAATGATCTTGAAAGTTTTAAGTATGAAACATTTGGAAATAAACTGTTGATATTTTTAAGAACCTATATTCTTCTTAAATTTTTGCCTTTCTGGCTTTGGAAAATTAAAGATAGGATCGCAAATTTTATTTATAACAATCCCATTCATATAATTTGCATTTATTCTAAGAAGTATTGATAATCAGAGCGTTTTCTTGAGAGTATTCCGCATAACCGTTTTAGCATCAAACTTTTCTTTAAAATCAATAAGATTCATACTTGGTGTCATTGGATTGTCAGCTTTTGTATCCTGTGACACGCCGATATCAACATATTTAAATCCACTTTCCGTTGCCCACTTTACAACTTCGTACATTATTCTGTGAATTGGTTTGAACTTTTCAAATTCATATCTCAGCATATTATAAAAGCATAAGGCAACCTGTTTATTACAGATAAACATACAAGATCCGGCAATCGGTTCATCTTTATAATAAACCATAAACAATAAAATATTTTCCGGTAGAAGCTCTTTAAGTTTAATAAGTTCTTCAAGAGAATGCGTTGGTTTAACATCATGTCGTGCTTTATTTTCAAGTAATATTGGATAGAATTGATTGTACCGTTCGTTCATTTCTACTCGAATATCAGAATTACGTAATGATTTCCTGATGTTTCGGCGAACGGTCGGCTGGAACCTGGAAATTATATCCTGGTCCGGATATAATTTTATTGCACTGGAAATGTAATGAAGATCATAAGTGAAGCCCTGCCATAACATCGCAAAATCGAGATTTTCATTCGGATGTTTCTCATACACTCTCGGGGCAGATGTTAATAGTAATTCTTTTATACCCGACTTTTTACCATATTCAGTTAGTGTAGAAATCATTTCCATCGCCTCTGCGAACTTAACATCTTTAGTAACTATAGAACCATAACTGGAACCGATGGGAGACTCAAACAAATCGCCAATTCTACTTCCGGGTAATACAGCAACAATGTTATCCTTATTGAGGAATATAAGGTGATTAAAACTAAACCGGTCTTTGGGATGATAATCAAAAAATTTCTGAAGATGAAATATTGTGCCGTTATTTGATTCGAGTACAAAATTATCCCACTTTTCTTTCCACTCTTCTGTATATTCAATTATTTTCATCTTCAGGTTTTAATCGTTTTCAAATTTTGGATATCAAATTTACAAATTATTGAGCTAGTTTTAATAATCATTTCCACTGGTTTTTTCATATATAACAAATGCACCAAAGGAAGTTACTTCCTTAAACAAACCAGATTTCAAAATTGAAAAGTCAGGGAATTTATATTTTTGTAATTCAAGCTCCTCGATATGTTTTCTGTTATATAAAATCCAATTGCCGGATTTTACTTTATTCAAATTAAAATTGTCACCGTAAATTCTTCTGGAATCATCGGGATCAGAATAATTTCTTATAAGATCAACACTATATTTTGTGAAATGATCGGTATATATTATTGCTTCACGATGATTTGAAAGAAATGATTTTAATTTATTCTTGTTACTTACATCAAAATAGCCTTTATAATGATTACACATAATTATTCCACCAGACATGTACAATATTAAAAGTGGATAAAGGATTAATTTCTTAAGGTTATAAATTAAGAGAGCAGTTAAAATTATAGTTGGCATAAGCATTGGGTAAATATACCAGCTTCTCTGTAAGTCTAAAGGTTTGAATTCTGCAAACGAAGTAGTAAATGCAATAAGTAAAAACATTATACTGAGAAACCAGTAAGTAAGCAGGCTGTACTCTTTCTTCTTAATATTGAAAATACTTTTTATAGAAGCTATGAAAGGAGTAAAAAGGTAAAACCGTCTTAACAATATCGATTTCAAATTAATTATAAAGATTTGGTAAAATAAATTTTTCCAGTAGTTTTTTGAATCAGTAAATTTTTCTGCCGTGTATGGGAAGAAATCGTAAAAACTGTAAATGTAATTTTGCTTTAAAATAGTAAGACGGTAGAAGAAATCATTATTTAAGTAGAGGTAGATGAAACCTTCCAAAATTGTATTTAACAATATAAAACCAAGTCCAATCAATATCTGGAAGTTGATTTTATTTTTCTTTATAAAGAGATAAATGAAAAGTAATAAAAGCGGAATCAATACATAATAGATATTTTCTTTTATCTGCATTGATATGAAAAAACAAAATCCTCCAACCATAGCTTGAGAGTATTGTCCCGACCTGTATGATTTATATAGAAAATAAATACCGAGATTTATAAAAAAAGAATTTGGCAAATCAACAAAATCGATAGTGGCAAATATTATATCGGTTGGGAAAAACGTTATAAGAAATAAGGATAAAATTGAAGCAATTTCGTTACCTGTGAATAATTTTACCATCTTATATGTTAAAATCATGTTCGCAATCGAAAGTAAGAAAGGAAATACAATTGTCGCACATTCATTAATACCAAAAATTTTATAAGCTAAAGCTGTAATTGATAAGTAAGTTATTCTTAAAGGAAAAATCGGGTAACCCAAATAATCTTTTGCGAAATCTCCTTTCAATAGGGTGTAGCTCAGATATGAATAGTAAGCATCATCGGAGAAAATATGCCCAACATAAAAATAAATTCTGAGTAATATGCCAGCCAGGATAATAGCTGAAAGTAAAAGAAAGGTTTTATAGTTTTTCAATATTTATTTTACTTAAAAATCTTGTTTGAATGTATGAAGAAATAAATGGGATCATCATAATAATAAAAGGGTATTTGTATCTAGGAGTTCCTACGGTAATCATAATCATTAACATTCCAATTAAAACAAAAAACAGATGTAGCAAAGAAAATTCTGAAAAACTCCTTTCCTTGATGTTTCTGACAGCCCATAAAACCAGAACTAAAATTAAAAAATAGTAAAAGATATGTTGTATTATCTCAAGCAGGAAATATAATAGTTTCACGTAAAATGATTCTCCTGGAAGGATGTGATTAAAATTTCTATCTTCCGCTAAATTTTTAATTGTGGCTATGATATTCCAATCTCCCAAACCTGCAATTAAAGAAATTGAAATATCATCATAGCTAAAAGTATGTACCAATTTTAACGGAGCTAAAAGCAACCATTTCCCAGGATTTTGTTTTATCCAGTTGGTGGCTTGCCCATAATAGATTTCACCTTTTTGTATGTAAGTTAAAGTGTCGGGATTAGATATGTAACCAATATTTCCTTCTTCATAAACTTTTGCATTAAATCCGCCGGTTGCGGTATCATTAGCTCCCAGTAGCAAATTCACCGGTCCCGTTGTTGAAGTAAAGATGAATCTTCCGAAATGCCAGTAATTAAAACAACCAAATAAGATTATAAAAAGCAAAGTCCCTGAAGCTATCTTCAATATATCCAGATTAAATTTCTTTTCTTTAAAATATAAATAACCCGCAATGAGCAGATAACAAACAGCTAAATCCCATCCAACAGGTCTTATTGCTATAGAAGCACCAAGCAAAATCCCTGATAAGAATAAAAAGGAAATATTTTTTTTCGAATAAAAGTAAATGCTTGAAAGAATAAGAAGAGTAAACGATAACTCGGTAAAATTTGATAGAACCAGTCCTAGACTATTTAAATAAAAAACATAAATCAGGGTCGACAGTTTGGCTGTTTTATCGTCAAAGTAAAACCGGGTTATTTTATAAACAAAGAATAATTGAAGAAGATTAATTATTATATTAAAAAGTCCAATTGAGATATGCGAATTATAAATATTTAACAAGACTATTATAATATTTACGTATAAGGGAGCAACAATATAATCTTGATAAAGATGTTCTGTGCCGGGATAAAATTCATTATTTTGCACACATTCTTTCGCCAGCGAATAATAGTATTCAGCATCGTTGGTGTATTCGCGGGGGAAAAATAATATAAATACAAGTTGAACAATGATGTATAAAATCAAAATGTATTTATACTTTGAAATCAAGGGGTTTATGATTAAATGCAAATAAGAGTTAGGCTTCATTCTCTTCTTTATTTTGGATAATTTAAATTAACAAAGT
The DNA here is from genome assembly GCA_022340715.1 of bacterium BMS3Abin03. Lineage (GTDB taxonomy): Bacteria > Bacteroidota > Ignavibacteria > Ignavibacteriales > Ignavibacteriaceae > BMS3ABIN03. The sequence goes on from JAJDNK010000042.1 coordinate 16,428, forward strand.
TAATGAAGAAAATATTTCATTTAGCTTGAAAGAAAAAAATATCAGCAATGTCTAAAAGTATATTAATTTCACCAAATAGTTTTAAAGAATGCTCCAATTCGGTAAACATTTCTGATTTGATATACAAAAATCTTAAAATGAACTCAGAAGATAAAATCATCCGGGCACCAATTTCGGATGGGGGAGATGGATTCACAGAAGTTTGTAAGTACTATTTTCGCGGAAGGTTATTAACATATAAAATTACAAAACCCTACAGTGATACTTATTTTGATTGCAGTATTTTATATTCGGAGGAAACTAAGACGGTTTATATAGAATCTGCAAATGTTCTTGGTTTAAAACTTATACCGAAGGAATTCAGAGATCCTTTGCG
>JAJDNK010000274.1 GCA_022340715.1 bacterium BMS3Abin03
TAAACGAGTTAGTGTATTCATAAAGTCCTCACAAAACTAATTTATATGTAGTTTATCGTTATTTATACTACAGGGTATTCGGGAAACTTAAAGTCTGTACTGCGATGACACGCCTCGGACATTTTGAAATCTGACCTGGCACCTTCAATATCGCCTATGCGTACTTTTAGTGTTGCTCTCATAAAATAAGCATTTGCATTCAGCGGACTGGACTCGATTACATCGGAGAGACTCTTGATAGCTTCTTCAAAATTACCCTCAGCTAATTCCTGCCGGACATCGCTTGTTTCAATATTCTTACTTAATATTGAATGTCTCGGCAGTCTATGCGATGTTTTTGCTGCCTTCATACTCAATACTCCTTAAACCAAAATTTTTTAACTAATTCTCAGATAACAACTAATTTGCCAGTTGTATAAAAATGCAAATAAGACCGATTTTGTCCTACATAACATTATTTTTATACATTCTTCATAAAACAGGATGAAAAATTTTCCTGCCAAAGTTATTTAACAGGATTAATACGAATTATTTGTTCAGAAAAGATTAGTTAAAGAATCTAAAGTTAATCTTTAGATATTACCAGTAACTAATTAAAACTTATATAGTTAGTAATTAAAAAAATCGTTAATTGTATATAATTATTATTATTTTTAATGTCAAGGAAATATTACCTGAGAGGTCGGAATGCGTACTTTAGATTGCCGGAATAATTTCAATTCCTGCATTTATAATTAAGAATTTTTACACATTCCTTATATTTTAGGACTTATTAAACGAATAAATTAGCAAATATTGAACTTAATTCCCTGTAAAAAAGCTGCAATAAAATGAACAATACGTAATCCAATTAAAAGATTTATTTAACCTTTTTAATCGTAACTTAAGTTTAGAATTACTGCAATTTTTTGTGAATTTGATTTCGGGGCTATAGCTCAACTGGGAGAGCGTCTCGTTCGCAACGAGAAGGTTGGCGGTTCGAGCCCGCTTAGCTCCACATAAATTCTGATTAATGTTGTCTCGTAAGCAATTTAATTAATACTTAGCAGAGAATATCAAACTGCGGTTTTTACGACTTGATCATGTTTGAATGGAAATTTGAAATAGAGAAAATTATCGTCCTCTTTAAAAATTTTATCTTTAGTTAATGCATATTTTTTTATAGAACCATCATTGTCCCTTTTGTCGGAGTAAGGAAGATATAATCCCTCTTCATAATAATACTTTGGTAGACGAATAATTTTATGTTTGGCTAGGTACGACATATCGATCAGTACTTTTCTAATGTGATATTTATCTTCTACTCTTAAATAATAAGTGCTCATATATGTTTTTATCTTTGTTTATAATTGAAAGCAAAATTAAATAATATCATTTAAATTCGGAAAACTCTTTTATTAAAGAATTAATTATTTATTCATCTCATTCACTATATTTGAAAAATATAAATTTAAAAAAATGATTTACAGAAAATCCTTCAACATATCAGCATTTTTACTAGTGTTGTTAATCTCCCAGTTTACTTTTTCTCAGGTTGAAAATGTTCCGCTTACAAGTCCGGTTTATACATTTCTAAAGGAAATGAAAGTAAAAAATGTGCTTGATTATATTAGTGAAGATATGCCTAATCTTTCCCGTTTTGAAGTAAAATCATTACTTGATACAGTAAGAAAGAAAATCGATAAACTGAGCAATACAGAAAAGAACCTACTTATTCGTTATGAAATGGAGTTTAATGACAGTTTAAATGGTGAAACTACAACAAGATTGTTTACACCCGGTATTAGTTTTATAAAAACAGCCGGCGACATAATCAGTAAGAAAGTAAAATACCTGTACGTCTATAAAGAAGAGAATGCTAATTTCTTCGCTGAAGGAATCGGGCATTTTTATCACGGCCAGAAGTTAAAACACGGGGTAGCTAATTCTAATCTCTATGATATCGGATTCAGATTAAGAGGTACAATATTTAATCATCTCGGTTACTATTTTTCTGTATTAAAAGGTGGTGTAAGCGGTGATAGGAATTTAGCTGAAGTAATTGAGCCGCGACTAAAAACCAGTTTTAAGTGGGTTGAAGATATGGAGAATATCGGTAATTACGATTTTATGGAAGCCTATTTGAAATATCATACTGAAGTTGCTCCGGGTATGCATATTTCCTTACAGCTTGGGCGTGAACCAATTACTGTGGGATTTGGATATGGGAGTAAGTTAGTCCTTTCAGGTGATAATCCGATTATGGATTTTATCAAGTTTAAATTTGATTATGGTATCATTCATTATGTTTCAATTCACGCCTCAACAGTTGGAATTTTTTATCCTGATAGAAGTGATAGATATACAAAGTATTGGGCATTCAACAGTTTACATTTTGTAATTCCGGATTTATTCAATATCGGTATCGGTGAAACTATCGTTTATTCAGGCAGGGGAATAGAGTTGGCTTATCTAAGTCCGGTCGGTTTTTATAAATTTATAGAAATGTCCTTACAGGATCGTGATAATGGTAATCTATATTTTGATATCCAAACCAGTTTTATACATAATCTTGAGTTGCAGGGGACATTTCTGCTAGATGAAAATATTTTATCCAATCTTAGTGATCTTGATCGATACACAAATAAAACTGCATATCAGCTTGGTGCATTCTGGTATGAACCCTTTTCGCTAAATGATCTCTCTTTAATTCTGGAATATACCAGAATTCGTCCGTACGTTTATACTCATACTGATATTCATAATACTTACACTGCCTGGGAAACAAATTTAGGACACAGAATTGGACCGAACGCAGATGAGATATTAACCAGACTTGCTTACAATTATAATGAGTGGCTGAGATTTGCAGCAGAATACAGGCATCAGAGAAGTGGTGAAAATGTTTATGATGAAAATGGAAATCTGGTTAAGAATGTTGGGGGAGATATATTTCTAAGCCATCTTCCTAGTCCGGTTAATAAGGAAGCAAAATTTTTAGATGGAATCAGGATTAATACCGATATTGTTCAGGTTGGTGTAAGATTTGAACTTATCCGGGATTTCATTTTTGATGTATCATATAATTATGGGATTGATAATAACCTGACATACGGAACGAAGACAGATTTCAGCTACGGTTTGTTTAAATTTACACTTGAATACTAATAAAAATCTGGTTAAAAACTTATCAGCACTTTTGGTTTAATAAATTATTTTTTATAATTAAATTTATAAACATACTACTTTCTAAAATCGAGAGGAAAATTTTTACAAACCCCTAAAAAACAAACTTATCAAATTATATTACAAATCACATTAAAATTCATTTAGGTTGATATGAGTGATCTGGGAACATTCCCATTTGGAATACCTGTTGAAAAAGTAGAACAAAAGGATAGAACACCGAAAAAAATATTTGTCCTTGGAGTTTATTCTAATCCGGTTAATGCAAGGTGGCTATTTCCCGATGGAAAAACATTTATTATGGCTGTGGCTATTGCTAACGAACCCGACATTTACTGGAGAGGAAATCCACAATATGTAAACAAAATTTTAAGTGGAATAAAAGTTCCACCGGAAATGGGAAGTCTTGTAGCGGCTCATAAAAATCTTAATGGTGCAGCAGGCAGAGCACTCGACTACAATTTATTAAATCCGTTGGGTTTAAAAAGATCACAAACCTGGTTGTGCGATCTCATTCCTTATGCGCTTGCAAATAAAAGTCAGCGTAAAGCCCTAAGAAAATACTTCGGCTATATGGAAAAATATGATCTTCCTGCACCTCGCCTGAAACCTGATACCATAAAATCGAAGTTAATTAATAAACAACGTATTGATGAGATTGTGCAGGAAGTGAAAGAATCTCAGGCTGATTTGCTTATAACATTGGGAGACTTACCACTTCATCATTTTGTACGCGTCTTTAACGAAAATATTAAATCACTTTCTTCATTTGAAAAGTATGGTCAAATTGAAGATATAAACATCGATGGCAAAAAGATGATGCTTCTTCCGGTTGTTTATCCAAGACAAGCTGGTAAAAAGGGAAAATATTCAAAACGTTGGTACGGAATTCATAATTGGTGGGTGAACAATGAAGCTGAAGAGATATTAAAAGATATTATCTAGAAAAAAATACTATTCTTCAAAATGTAGTTCCTTCCTTATATAAATGTAAAAAATTATCGAAAAGTGCAAAAATTTATGAATAGTGATGTAATGGAAGATTTGAATGAAACAGGAAGAAAAACATTGGTTAAATTATTGTGATTGCTTGTCTCTTACAGAATAAATCGTTTTTGGGTGATTAATCAAAATTAAGCTAAAACAAGTAAAACTTATTTGTATTTCACATTTTCAAAATATCCCCTGTTTATCTATTTTTGATCCAACTTAATTAACAGTTGCTGAATACCCTTTGAAAAGATTTCTATTCTTAATTTATTTTCTTTTTTTCTTCTCAAGTGAAGCGATCTTTTCACAGAATTTTTCCATAAATAAGATCGAACCGCCTAACTGGTGGATTGGAATGAAATGGCATACTGTTCAGTTGATGGTTTATGGAAAAAATCTGAATGAGGTTAATGTTTCTTCATCCATAAACGGTTTAAATATTCTTAATGTGAATTCAA
>JAJDNK010000046.1 GCA_022340715.1 bacterium BMS3Abin03
AGTAAACCAAAACCTGTGTACCAGGTTAATTCACGCGGTTTTCTGAATGCTTTGAGAAAGTAAACTGAAAACATATGAATGAAAGCCGAAAGTATCATCAGGTTTGCTGACCAGCTATGAATAGATCTTATTAGCCAGCCAAAACTGACCTTGGTGCTGATGAATTTTACACTTTCGTAGGCTGAATTTTCTGTCCCCTGGTAATACATCAATAGAAGGATACCGGTTATAACCTGGACGATAAAAAGCAGTAACGCAACTCCACCAAAATAATACCAGATTGTTTCCCTGTACTTGGGTACCGATTTCTTTTTTGCAAATTCAATTAATCCTGAAAGATTAAATCTTTCATCAAGCCAGTAATATGCTTTTTCTTTTATAGTTTTTTTGTTCGAATTAGTCATAATCAAGCTTCCTTCACATGAATTATCACTTCATCCTTAACAATTTTAACCGCATAAGGAGCAAGAGGAGCAGGAGGGGGGCCACTTACATTTTTCCCGTTAAGATCATACCTTCCGTTGTGACACGCGCAATAAATCTGTCCGTAGTCTTTTCTATATTGAACTATACAATCAAGGTGGGTACATACTGCAGAGAATGCAACATAATTTCCTGTTTTCTTCCTGATAACAATTACAGGTTTATTTCCAAATTTTATGATCTTCCCGCTGTTTTTTGTCATATCGTCAACAGCACCAATTTTAACGCTTGTGACTTTTGCTTCTTCAACAGGAGGTGGTTCTAAATATTTAAAAACAGGATATAGTAATGCGATAAGCCATGCGAGGAAACCTCCGCCTAACAAAACACCCAGAAAGTCACGTCTTTTTGTTTTTTCCCCTTCACTATTGGAACTATAGAATTTGTCGTTCATACTATGTTCCCTCGTTCAAATTTTGAATGATTTTTTAACTTAAAAACACATGTTCAAAAAGAAAAATAATTCTTAAAAAAAGAATTTTATTTTAATAAGTACTTTTTTATTCTTATTTACGGGCGTGACAATCTACACAAATCAGATCCTGTACGTCCATTCCAAGATCTTCGGGATGAACGAAATCTATACCGCTCAGAGATACTAAATGTCTACCGTCACTTGTATTTTGTGAAATTATAGTATGACACAGATTGCAATTTCTTTTTATCTTTTCACCATCATCGGTTTCATGATTTCCGTCATGACAACGGAAACATCCTTTGTCAAAGAGGTGGGACAGGTGATTCGGGAAACCTCTCCAGCTTACATTCATACTTGGGAAATAGTTTCTTTTGTAAATTTTTTGTATTTCGTTTATTGCTTTTTCTATTGCAGAATTTTTAGAAGTGTATATATCGGGATAATTGGATTGATAAAAATCATCAACAGATATTTTTATACTATCAAGTCCTATTTCTTTTGTGGTATATTTGCTCTCAAGTGCATCAACTGCAACACTCTTGATATAAGGGAGTTTTTCATCGATTCTTCCCAGTGACATTGCAAGATTAACAGATTTATCAGCAGGATTAAAAATGTGAGATGGACGATTATGGCAATCAATACAATCCATGGTCCTTAAGTTTTCGGGAGGATAATCATCCTTATCGAACTTTACTGTATTATCTTTATAGATTTTTACTGTTCCGTCATGTGCGGTTAATTTTACCCATGGTATTTCGGCCCTGATTGAGTCAGTATAAATATATTCGATTTTGTTTGCTATATTCATATGCCAGTGAATACCCTCGGCTCTTCCTAATTCTTTATTACCACCTCCAATTTTAAGCAGCATTGAAATGGATGATTTTGTATTTGCTTCATCATACAGGTAATAAGTTGCCTGGTACTGGACTTCACTGAAGAAATTTTCGGGTGAATGACATTGTTCGCACGTTCCGGAGGCAGGTCTTAAGTTTTCAACCGGAGTTGGAATCGGTTTTGAATATTTGTTGAACAGAACCGAGTAAACCTGGTATGATCCTGAAATTTTTGATCTTACGAACCATGTTGCACCCGAACCAATATGACAGGTAACACAACCTACCCTGGAATGTGGAGAAGAAAGATATGCCGTGTACTCAGGATTCATAACCTTATGGCATAGTGTTCCACAGAATTCATCAGTCTCAGTAAATTCATAAGCTTTATAACTTCCGAAAGCTGAGAAGAATAAAAGAAGTATAACGCCTATTGAAAATGAAATAACCATTCTTCTCTGTCGCGGATCATTAAAATTAATGATAAGCAATCTGTGCTTTCGTTCGATTCCTTTCTTCAATCTTGTTCGCTCCCTGATAATTCCGAAGAAGATGAAGAAAACACCTATCAGCAAGAAGCCGGGAAGAATTATAAAAGTAATAATTCCCATGTATGGCTTTGGTTGGGGAGCTAAGTATTCGAGTATTGTAAGGAAGAGTATCATGCCAAAGGAAAGTGCACTTAGTCCTGCACCGAAAATGGTAAAAGGATTATATACTTCTTGAGGGAAAAATCTTTTCACTATAGTTTTAACTTAATATGATTAAAACAGAATATGAAATTTATTTAACTTAAAATTATCTGTATACAAATAGCATAGCATAAATTATCCACAATACCATACTAAAACCAATTGTTAAAGCTGTCCAGCCAAATATCTTGATTGCTTTAATTACAATTGGCGGATAAGGTTGAACAATATATTTTTCTAACTCGCCACTTTCAACTAATTTTTTATATTCATCGGGACGATCTAATTTAAATTCTTCCAGAGACATACTTCCAGAGAATATAACGATATCCATTGGAAATTTCTCGGGACGAAGATGTGTATTAAAGAAATGAACTGTAAAAATAAATCCTGTAGCAAGTAAAGCTTCATCGCTATGAATTATAGTTGCAACATTAATAAACCATCCTGGAACAAAATGTGTAAAAAATTCAGGAAACCAGAGTGTCATTCCGGTTGAGCCGATTACAAACATTCCCCAGAAAACTGCAAAGTAATCGAATTTTTCCCAGTAAGTCCATCTTCCGTATTCCGGACGTTCACCTTTACCCATAAACCACTTTAATGAATTGAGAAAATCTTTTAAATCTTTTTTATTAAAAAGCATTGAGTTATCACTTTTCAACAATTTTTTCCACGAACCGAATTCTTTTCTCTTAAGTTTAAATACATCTATAAGATGAGTAACAAAAACACCGATCATTATTGTTGCAGCAAAACGATGAAGATATCCTGCCGACTCAAATCCGCCAAAAAATTTAGACAGGATTACTGCCCAGCCGGTATAAGAAAATTTAAGAGTCATCCCGGTCAAAGCAAGTGTAAGGAAACTCACAATCATTAATATGTGAAGTATGCGATTAAGCCGTGTAAATCTTTGAATGAAACGATGATTTTTACTTTTCATTCTCCTCCTTATCATCTTCCGAATCTGCTAAACCTTCTTCATCCATATTGATTTTTTTTCTCAACTCCTTCTTCCATTTTAATGAACGTGGAAGCCACATTAAAGTGTGTATCCCTGCAATTAAAAATGTTCCTAGTAAAAGTCCTGTCATTCCCCAGAACGTCCAGAATAAAATCGGATATTTTCCAGGATCGTGATGTGTTGCATGGGTAAAGTATCCTGCAAATTGTCTGTGAGCGCCTTCATGACATTTTTTACAGGTTTGAACAATATTATCATGACTTAAATGAGATTTTGGATTGTCAACTGGAAGAATATCATGTGCCCCATGGCAATCGTAACACTTTGCAGTTTTTGTATAACCAAGCTGTGAAACTTTTCCGTGATAAGTATCGAAATAAGTTTCTGCGATTTTTTCATGACATCTTCCACATTGCTGCATTATCTCTAATTTGAAACCTTCGGAATCGGTTCTTTTAATCGTATGTGCACTGTGGCAATCGTTGCAAACGGGTAAAGGTTTATCTGTCTGCGTAACTAAAGCCGAATGAACACTTTTCTCAAACATATCCTGGATGCCGTGATGGCAATTTCCGCAAGTTGCAGCAATATGTTTAGGATTTATTGATGAAGCTTCATCGGTGTGCGGTAGTTCGTGATGAGCTGTATGACAATCCGTGCAGGTAGCAGTAACGGTAAGACCACTTTTCATCAATCCTTTACCATGGATGCTTTCTATATAGTGTTCAACAATATCCTTTTCAGGTCCTTTGTATTTAATAGCAGCTTTCTCACCCGCACGATGACACTTTGCACACAAAGTCGGAATGTTTATTGAAAATATTGGTGAATTTGGATTCAATCTTCCAAGAACGTTATGTGTGCCATGACATTCTTTACAACTGGGTGCATTAGGATCTTGACTTGCGGCGAGAATTCCATGGGTGCTTGTATTGTATTCGTCTCCTACTTCTGAGTGACAGGAAGAGCAATCTACTTTATGAGTTATGCTTTCGCAAGGTCTTACATGTGAAACATTAACTTCCGAATGACATTGACTACACGCAATCTTGCTGTGAATAGAATTTAGTTGAACGTTGTGGTCAATGTAAAGTGATCTGCCGTCTTTAGATGAAACAAGATTTGGATTCTCATGACATTTTAAACAATCTTTATCCGCCATTCCTTGCTCATAAAAAACGTTCCTAATTTTGTGTGGTTGATGGCAATCAACGCAGACTGGCAAAACGTGAGCTTGTTTTTCCCATAACTCTCCACGTATAATTTTTCTGTGGACTGTTTCAATTTCAGAATGACATACAGAACATGTTTTGGAAATATTCTGTCTTGAAATTGTTGAATTCGGATCTGTATGAGGAAGAATTTTATGCGCAGAATGACATGAAACACAAGTAGCAGAAACAATCAAACCTTTTTTTAGTAAACCTTCGCCATGGATACTGAGAGAATAATTCTCTAATATCTTATCCTCTGGAATATTCCTTTGAACCTGGACAGGTGCTCCTTCTCTGTGGCATCTCCCGCAAAGGAATGGAATTTTCATGGGAGAGACTACAGAATTATGATCTGAAACCGGACGAATATAATGATACCCGTGGCAATCCTGGCAGATAGGAGCCAAAGGATCTCCCTTGTCATAAGCCCTACGATGCAGTCCTCCGCCAAATTCTTTTTCGATATCATCATGACAATTACCGCAATCAACTCTTTTAAAAGTAGTTCTATGAGGAATGTTTTCTGCATCGATGTCATCGTGACAATCGACACAATCAAGCTGGGAATGAACGGAATTATTAAAACTTTTTGCGTTTACAAATACTGAAATGTTTTTGCCATTTTGTGTCCCTCTTAATTGCTCGTCTTCATGACACATCAGACATTCTTCTTTACTCTGAGCGCTAACGACAGTTAAGTAAATCAGAAAGGAGAAAACAATTGAAAAAGATTTCATCATGTTATTTTGTTAATCCCCCTTTGAAAATTTATTTATCTTCAGGTTCATCTTTATCTTCTGTTCTTCCTTCTTTTTTTATCCGTTCTAATTCGAGCGGATGTTCTTCTGCCATTTCTTCTTCTGTAATCGTACCCTTGAGCCACGCCAAACTCATCGGGTAGACATCGGGATTGAAAATAACAAAATAGAAATGCCATACTACAATTGCCAGAAATGCGAGCCAGGCTTCGTAATAGTGAATGGTATTCGCTATATCCCAACCAAGTTTTGTGAATATTCCAATGAAAATATTTTCAAACCACATAACAATTCCTGTTGCAGTCATTACAATCGTTCCCCAAACCAAAGCCCAGTACTCGGCTTTTTCCACATAACTGAAACGGTCAAGTTTCGGTTTCTCTTTTGAGATACCAAGATTAAATCTTGCTACAGCCATGGCATCGCGTAAGTCTTTGAATTTCGGTGTCAGATCTTTAATTAGTTGTCTTCCCCGTTTTGTGAATGAAACATAATAAATGTGGTACAAGCTTACGCTTACCATAAATACTGCTGCGATTCTATGTATCAAACTTCTGTATTCAAATGCATCCGCACTTAAACTTTCGATGTGAGATACCCACCAGGTATGCGGAAATCTTAACATAAATCCTGTTATAACAAGAAGGATAAAGCTAACAGCCATAGTTATGTGCTGGATTCGTTCACTTATATTCATTCTAAGGTAAAGAGAATGACCGTAATGTTTTTCTTCATCCCTTATCAAGCCGCGCTGCTTCATCTTTTTAATCTTAGCTTTTCTATAGAAATCAACCATGTTATGAAGCAGCATAAATCCTATAATGGAGAAGATCATTACGATATACAGTGAGCTTATTAAACCGATTACAGGTTCATCTTTTTCCTTAAGGTTTACGTGAATTTTACCCACAGTAAAATTCTTATTAGCACCAGGATGACATTTACCACATGTTTTTACAAGATTACCTTTATAAATTGTTGAAGTGGGATCACTTGATGGTTTTATGTTGTGAGTGCCATGACAGCTCACACAATTCGCCACTTCAACTGATCCACCTGATAATGCCAGACCATGATAGCTATCACTAAATGTCGAATATGAATTAGGCTGTATACCAAACTTTTCAGTAAGTCTTACGGAATTATGGCAAGGTGAACATACTTCCTTGGAAACATTTTGAAAAGCTACGGGAGATTTAGGATTTGTGGTTTTTAATATATTGTGTTCGCCATGACAATCAGTACAAACCGGCGCGTCAAAATTTCCATCTTTAACTGCAGTTCCATGAATGCTTTGTTCATATGTTTCGGAAATTTTTGCATGACATTTTGCACATGTAAAAGGAATATTAGATTTGTAAATAGAAGATGTCGGATCAATACTTTTCTTAACACTATGCGATGTATGACAATCAACACAATTTGCAGCTTTTGGATTTCCACCGTTTAATGCGGAACCGTGTACGCTCTTTTCATAAGATTCAACAAATAGGACGCTCAGCTCTTTGGTTGCTTCTTTCTGAACTTCAGGATTCGCTAGATGACAACTTAAGCAAAGTTGCTCCTGTGCCAATTTGACCTTCAACGAATCACTTGGTGAATGAATCCTTGCCACAGGATTTTTATGACAGCTCAAACAGGTAGGTGCAAAAGGTAAATTTTGTTTAACGGCATTGTAGTGTTCAGAATGTATGAACTTGTCTTTTTCGGAAGTATGACATGCACCACAGGATTCAATTAATTTTACGCCACTCCATTTTGAATCCTTACTTTTTGGTGATTGAATATAATGAACTCCATGACAGCTGGTACAGGAAAGTCCCGGTGTAGATTCAGTTCCGGTTGCTTCTTTTAATATTTGAGGATGAAATAAATGTTTTTGTTTTGCTTTTTCATGGCAGTTAAGGCAATTAACCTTAGGTGCATTTTCCTTGTGAGGAATGGACTCCGGATCATATCCTTTATGACACGCGACGCACTCTAATTTAGCATGTGTAGATTTATTAAATTTTTCGCCACTAACATTAAGTGAAACTTCTTTGCCGTTTATCTCGCCTGTAAAAGTTGGATCATCATGGCAAATCAGGCAATCATCTTTGGACTGAGCATAAGTAGGATAAGCTATGTACGCTAATACTGAAATAAGAACAATGAGTGCGGATTTAATAATTTTCATATTAGCCTTATCATTTAGATATTCTGCGGGACAAGCATCTTAGTTAACGGTAAAGAATAACTATTGAACAATTAAAATAATAATTACTCTCTTTATTTATTGGAGAGTTTTTTTAAAAAAAGTCATTTAATGCATTCGCAATGATCAGGTCATCGAAAATGCAAAACCATACAAACCTATAATTAAAACGATGAAAATAAAAAAGAAAATAAGGTTTTTCATTTTTGCTTCAATATCTTAAATTATTAAAAAATTTCTAATTCCTGCATTAAACAAACAAAATACCAGTTTCCGATTGTTAAAATTTGTCAAAAATCAACATTCCATGATTTGTCTTCTCACAGGTGAGAAATTTTCAAAATATTTATTCGCAATGTTTAGAAAGAATATTGTTTTTCACAAACGATGTATTTTTATAGTTGAATTTGAACTGTAGCTATTATTTCCCGGCAATAACTTTTTCCATCAGTCTTTCAGGTTTGGCGAGCGGTTGAAATCCGAACTTTTTATAAAGTTTATGTGCGTCTCGCGTTGCTAAATACCATTTCCTAACCTTTTTATACTTCGGACTTTCAAAGACTGCATTCAAAAGAATTTTTGACAATCCGCGACCACGGTATTCTTCAATAAAATACATCAAAAAGATAAGCAAAGATCACCTGATCGGAAACGACACGTGCAAACCCGATTTGTTCATTGTTATCATAAATACCAAAACAATCAGAGTTCTCAATCGTTTCAGTTACATCCTCGAGAGATCTGCCTTTTCCCCAGTATGAATTTCTTATAAATGAATGAATAAAATTAATGTCTAATTTCGACTTATCGTTGCTTACTGCGTAGTTATTCATTTTAAAAATTCTTTTTGAATTAAACACTAATAAAATAATAAAAAGAAGTGTTAAACAGCCTGAGAGCCTGCTTCGGAAATTACAGACGGAAGGAATTTTGCAAACTCGGAGAGATCGAACGGTTTGTAAAGTACACCGGTAATAATCTTCTTTACACGGTTTTCAGCTAAGTTCATTTTTTTATCGTAAACGTAGGTGAGAATAATTTTAAGATCGGGATTAGAGCTTTTTATCTGGGAACAGAGTTCTTCAACTTTACAATCAGGTTCGGAATCAATAACAAGCAAATCGAAATAACTATTCCTGGAAAGTGATTTCAGCACATTTATATCAGTTGATGAAGTAACATCGTATCTATCCTGCAAATAGACCAGCAAACTGTAGCACAAGCTGAAGTCAGGACTATAAAAGAGAACTTTTTTCACAGTTATTCAATCTTATTTCTTATGTTGTCAATTCCCCTGTGGGGGAGGATTTGAGTCTGAAGGGCTATTTGCGTGCCAGAATATCGGATTAAATAAGATTGGATTGAAAAATAATTATTTTAATAAAAACAAGGATAAAATCGGCAATAAGGACTAAGCGGCAAATAATGGTTTTCTCGTATTTGAAACCCGTATAATTGGTGATTTTAATATTTGAGAAAGGGTATATTCAGACAACTGTTTGCAAAATCAAAGTTTTATATTCAGTTCTTTTAATTTCCTGTATAAAGTTGAAAGACCCACCTTCAAATCATCGGCTGTTTTCTCTTTGTTGAATTGATTACTTTCGAGTGCGTTCATTATAATATCACGTTCATATTTTTTAACCGAATCTTCAAGTGAACCGCTCAAAGAGAAACTGAAAGCACCATCTTCATCAACAAAAGATTCAGGTAAATCCTTTTTTTCTATATACTCACCATCACAGAAGATCAAAGATCTCTCGATTACATTTTCAAGTTCCCTTACTTCACCTTTCCACTCGTGGTTAATTAAGATTCTCATAGCTTCTTCTGAAATTCCTTTGATCGGTTTATTCATTTCTTTACGATATTTATCAACAAAATGATTTGCTATTAAAGGAATATCTTCCTGCCTGTCTCTAAGTGATGGAAGTTTGATCTCAATTACGTTAATCCTGTAAAACAAGTCTTCACGGAAATTTCCTTCTTTTACTTCCTCATTTAGATCTTTATTAGTTGAAGCAATGAATCTTACATTTACAGGCAATGAAGTTGTTGTACCGACAGGAGTGTATTCTTTTTCCTGAATTGCACGAAGAAGTTTTACCTGCAGATTCAACGGCATCTCACCAATCTCATCGAGGAATAATGTTCCGCCATTTGCTGCCTTCATAAAACCATCTTTATCACTCACTGCACCAGTGAATGCTCCTTTTTTATGTCCGAACAATTCACTTTCAATGAGGTTATCAGAAATAGCACCGCAGTTAACAACAATAAAAGGATGATTTTTTCTTTTGGATGTAAAATGAAGCGCTCTTGCAACGAGCTCCTTACCAGTTCCACTTCGCCCTGTAATTAATACTGTACTTTCAGTATCAGCAACGGATTTAATGACGTCAAAAACTTTTTTTATTTGCCTGCTTTTTCCAACGATCTTCAGATCATCTGTATTTCGTTGTAGTTCATTCCTCATTATCTGATTTTCTGTCAGAAGATCTTTTATTTCGAACAACCTTTTTACTTTTATAAGAAGTTCGTCGAATTCTACAGGTTTTAAAATATAGTCGCTCGCACCACTTCTAAGTGCAGAAATTGCAGTATCCAGCGAGCCGTAAGCAGTAACCACCATTGTTGAAGTCTGGACACTTAAATCCCTTATTTTCTCAAGAAGTTCAACACCTTTCATTTCCGGCATTTCGAGATCTGTAATTACAAGATCGAACGGACTTTCAAGTAATTTTTCGTAGGCAATTTTTCCGTTCTCTGCCTCACTTACCTCGTAATTTTCTTTGGTAAGAACGTAATTAATTGATTCTCTTATTATTTGCTCATCATCAACAACTAATATTCTTTTCGGCATTTAAACTTTCCGTGTTAAGTTTCAATTGGTAAAGTTATAGTAAAAGTTGTCTTCTTGCCCGGTTCACTTTCAATATTTATATCACCCTGGAAACTTTTAACAATTCCGTAGCTAACCCATAAACCAAGCCCTGTTCCTTTTCCCTGACCTTTTGTCGTAAAGAATGGTTCGAAGACCTTGTTTAAATTATTTTCCTCGATGCCCGGTCCGGTATCTTTAAAAGTTACCATTACATTTCCATCTTCAACAAATGATTTTACTTCTACGGAATTTGGTTTACCGTTCGTTTTAGCTTCTGTAATTGCATCGACTGCATTTATCAATATGTTAAGAAAAACCTGGTGGATCTGGTCAGGAATTAATGGAAGTGATGGAACATCATCACTTAATTTCATATTGAATTGTATGTTCTTTGCTTTGGTACCAACTTTGGTAATCTCAACAGCTTCAACTATACTTTTATTGATGTTGGTTAAATGAAGTTCATAATTCGATGGTCGTGAAAAATCAACAAGGTCCCGGATAATTTTAGAAATCCTGGTAACCTGGTTTTTTACCAATCCGAGTTTTTCCTTTATGAATGCATCGTTCGTGTCTCTTTGAACAACCTGAACAAGTGCAGAGATCGACGCGAGCGGATTACCAACCTCGTGTGCTATTCCTGCAGCAAGCGTTCCGATACTTTCCATTTTTTGAGTATGTATTAATTGCTTTTCTAAAATTCTTTTTTCACTTAGATCCCGGTGTATGCCGAAATAGCCAATAATTTTTTCTTCTTTATCAAGAATTGGTGAGATTAACAACTGTGAATAAAATGGTTCACCGTTTTTCTTGGTATCTTCAATTTCACCAGACCACACTTTTCCACCTGATATAACTTCCCAAACCCTGTCCCAGAATTTCCTTGAAGTTTTTCCACTACCGAATATTCTTGGATTCTTTCCGAGCAATTCTTCTTTGGTGTAACCGCTTATTTTTACAAAAGCCGGATTTACATAAATCATTTTGCCGGTTAAATCTGTAATCTGTACCGGATTAACCGTACCTTCAGCAATATTGTAGAAGCGAAGCAGTTCTGCTTCTTTTTGTTTTTCTTCCGTTATATCGCGTGCAACTGCTATAATCTTAGTGTCACTTTTATCCTTCCCGGCGATAGGGACTGTAAAAGTTAGGTTTATATTGATTAACTCTTTGTTTATAAAAAATCTGGTCTGGCATTGACCGTAAGTTTTTTTATTCAGGCATTTTTTAAAAATATTCAGAGCTTTTGTTCTATCACATAGCTCTACAAGATCAAATATTTCGGCATATTGATCAATCCCTCCAGCCTTTTTCAGAATTTCATTAGCAGCAGCATTGGTTTTCAGAATTCTTCCATCTGCTCCAAGCAGGAAATACATACTAGGAAAACGATCAAAAAGATCGAAATTATATTCGAAAGCGTTATTCATTAGAAAAAATTTAATAATAATTCAGTCAATAATAAGGAAAGCTTCTTTCCTAAAAAATGAAATTCCGAATATATGCTCAGAAAAGTGTAGAATACCGGTTAAATGTAGCCTTTTGCTTTCAGTAGTTCAGCGCAGAGTATAGCACCACCAGCAGCACCTCTAACAGTATTGTGGGATAAAACAACAAATTTGAAATCAAAAAATTTATCTGGTCTTAATCTGCCTGTAGCTGCAGCCATCCCATTTTCAATATTCCTGTGAATTTTAGGTTGCGGAAAATCATCTTCATCAAAATAGTGGATTGGTTTTTTAGGCGCGGTTGGTAAATCCAACTTTTGCGGTTCTGACGAAAAATTATTCCAGGAATTTATGATATCTTCTTTATCTACTTTTTTCTTCAATCTTATTTGAACTGCTTCAAGATGACCATCAGTTACGTTTACCCTGTTGCACTGAGCACTTATATTCATCTTGTTAAAATCAATCCTTTGGTTATTCAAGGTCCCAAAGATTTTCAGAGGTTCGATTTCCATTTTTTCTTCTTCACCTTTAATCCATGGTATAACATTATCATCTATATTCAATCCCACTTTCTTTGGATTACCTGCACCTGATACTGCTTGCATTGTCACAACATTAATATCGCTTATGCCAAAATCATCGATGAGAGGTTTTAGTGCAAGTGTCATCCCGATTGTGGAGCAATTAGGATTTGTAACTATTAATCCTCCCCCATATTTCTGCTTTTTAACTAATTCTATATGATCGGGATTAATTTCAGGAATCAGAAGAGGAACATCATCATCCATCCTGTGATTACGTGAATTGGAAATGACTTTATAACCTTTTTTTGCAAATGCTGTTTCAACTTCACCTGCAATACTTGAATCGAGACCAGAGAATGCAACTTTACAATCCAGATTTGGTTCGCATTTTTTTACTTCTAAATTGGCAACCTGTTCGGGTATTTCATCAGAAACAAACCATTCGACTACATCTTTGTATTTCTTTCCCGCAGAAGTTTCCGAAGCGGCAAGTTCTTTAATCTCAAACCAAGGGTGATTTATTAATAACTGGATAAATTTTTGTCCGACACTTCCGGTTGCGCCGAGTATTGCTACAGGTATTTTTTCCATTTTTGTTTTTTCTCTTTGATTAAATTTGAGTGCAAATATAATTAATTAGGAATTAGAAGTCAGTAGATTGATGTTACTAGAAAAAATTCTTTTATTTCTGATTGATTAATTATGCAGCTAAATGGATTTTTAAAACATAACAAACAAAAGAACTGTGATTTTTTTATCTTAACTTTAATTAATGAGAATTAATTCATAATGAAAATTGCCCTTGTTCAATACAATCCCGTTTGGGAAAATAAAGAAGCAAATAAGGAGAGCGTGCATGCACTTTTATCAGGTGTAAAAGATTGCGAACTTTATATTTTTCCTGAAATGACTTTAACTGGATTTACAATGAAGTCGGAATCAGTTGCCGAGGGAATCCAGGGAGAGAGTTTTAGATTTTTTTCAGAGCTTGCACAGTCTAAAAATTCTCATGTAATGGCGGGAATAGTTGAAAAAAGAAATAACCGCATTTATAACACACTCATTCATATCAAACCTGATGGAAAGCTTGATAAACTTTACAGGAAGAACTATCCTTTTTCATATTCGGGTGAAAATAAATTTTATAATGCAGGAGCAAAGCCGGCACTGAGTAAAATAAAAAAGTGGAAAATAGGTTTAAGTATTTGTTATGATTTACGTTTTCCTGAACTTTACAGAAAATACGGAAAGCGAAGAGCACACCTTTTAATTAATATTGCAAATTGGCCAGACACAAGAATTGAGCATTGGCGGACTTTACTTAAAGCACGTGCAATTGAAAACCAGTGTTATGTTGCCGGCGTTAACAGGGTAGGGGAAGATCCGAAACTTTATTATCCAGGATTCAGCAGTGTATTTGATCCGATGGGAAAAGAAATTGTATTGGTTGAAAATGAAGAAAAAGTTATTACTGTAGAATTGAACAAAGAAAAGGTTCTTGAAGTGAGAAAGAATTTACCATTTCTGGATGATATGAAATCGGTATAAAACAGTAACACTTCTTTCCCGGAATAACGAATTAAGATAAGTCAAGCATTTTATCTCTTCCTCAAGTTTTATTTCATTTGCGACTTTAACTATATTTCAAACATTAAAAATGACATTATCACAGTTAGAATATATAGTTGCCGTAGATACTTACGGTAATTTTTCCGAAGCATCAACGCATTGTTTTGTAACGCAACCTACATTAAGTATGCAGATTCAGAAACTTGAAGATGAACTTGGTATCCTTATTTTCGACCGCAGTAAACATCCGGTTACCACTACGGAAATCGGTGAAAAGGTTATACGACAGGCAAGAATTATTCTGCAGGAAAAAAATGAACTTCATAATGTAGTTGAAAACGAAACAGGCGATTTCAGTGGAAGATTAAGAGTCGGCGTTATTCCTACAATTTCACCATATCTGCTTCCAATGGTTTTAAAATCTTTTACGGAAAAATATCCCGCGGTAGAACTACTTATCAACGAAGCACTTACTGCGGAAATAGTAAATGCGTTGAATAAAGACAAGGTTGATGTTGGAGTTTTAGCTTTGCCGTTAAATCATCCCGGCATTGTTGAGGAAACTTTGTATCATGAACCGTTCATCGCTTATATACCTGAAACGCACAGGTTGTATAAAAAAGAATCGATAACAGTAGATGATATAGATGTTGAAGAGTTACTTCTCCTGGAAGAAGGACATTGCTTCCGCGATCAGGCTTTGAAAATTTGTAAAAGTTCTGAAAGAGAACTTTGTAATAAATCGAGCAAGGTATTATTTGAAAGCGGTAACTTAGATACTTTGAAAAAGTTGGTTGAAAACAACTTCGGAATAACTTTGCTTCCTTATCTGGCAATTCAATATATTACTGATTCGAATCAACAAAAACTGATAAGAAAATTTCCGGAGCCCGCACCTAAAAGGGAAATCGGGTTAGTGTATAATAAAACGGTTTCCAAACTGCGGCTTATTAAAACGCTTAAAGAAGAAATTTTATACGTGATACCGGATGAACTTAAAGAAGCAGAAAAAACAATGGTAATACACTAATATGATTTTATTAAGAAGAAGAATAAATTTTTACGATTGTGATCCTGCCGGGATATTATTCTACGCAAATATTTTTCGAATGTGTCATTCTGCATATGAAAAATTAGTTTCCACCTTTGAATTAAAAAAAGATTATTGGCGAAACGATGAATTTGCTGTCCCGATTATTAAAAGTTCAGCGGATTATATAAAACCATTTAAAAGCGGTGATGAGATTAATATTCAGGTTAGTGTTTCTGATTTAAGAGAATCTTCATTTGAACTGACTTATAAATGTACTAATCAGTTCAAAGATTTTTGTGCTGAGGTAAAAACGGTTCACGTGTTTGTTGATAAGAAATCCTGGCAGAAAGCAAATTTACTGTCGGAAATAGTGGAAGGTTTAAAATCACATCAAACTGCATCTGAATAACAGATGTTACGCGGAATAACTAAATACAGTTATTCCGGCTTGTCCGGAATTTAAAATATCATAATAATTAAAAGATTCTGGACTCGTTTCACTCGCCAGAATGACGTTGTGTGCAACTTTAGCGAATAAATTTTTAAGCTTAGCTTTCTTCATACTTTTCGCTTAGTTTCCTTCGGGCAATTTTCCCAAGTTCGTTTTTGGGTAGTTTATCTTCATAAAAAAGTTTTCTTGGCATTTTGAATCCGGCAAGATTGTTCTTAAGGAACTCCTCTATTTTATCAAGAGAAATATTTGTTTTTGAATCATTCATAACTATTGCAGCGGCCACAATCTCTCCCCATTCATCATCTTTTAATGGAAAAACTGCCGCATCACTGATATCAGGATGTTCCATTATCCTGTCTTCAACTTCATTAGGATTTACATTTTCCCCGCCGGATATAATCATATCTTTTTTGCGTGCCTCCAAATATAAATAGCCTTCTGTATCTAAATAACCCATATCGCCCGTTAAATAAAACTCGTCTTCAAAGTAATCTTCAATTTTTTCTTCATCATTGTAATAGCCCTTCATTACTGCAGGAGAGTAAATTGCAATTTCTCCAACTTCGCCTTCCAGAGCATGAAATTTATTTTCATTCAGAATTACTATCCTGTTAGGCGATAAAGCTTTTCCAACCGAGGTTGGATTTTCTAAACATTCATCTTCACTAAGTGCAGTAACAAATGATCCTGTTTCCGTTGAACCATAAACCTTCGTTATTTTCCAATCCTGGTGAATACCATCCATAACAAGTTTTTTATCCACGTAGCCGCCGCCAAGAAGAACATTTCTTAACTCCTCGTTTGGTTGTACTTCGGATTCAAGCAAACGTTTTAATTGTGTTGGAACGAAAGAACAAAGAGTTGGTTTATATTTGTCAATAGCTTTAGCTAAAGCTTCGGTTTGCAGATTATCGGGAAGAATTATTGAAGTTCCGAACAACAAAGATCTTGTTATTATGGAAAATCCACCGACGTGGTTGAAAGGTAAACTTGCAAGCCACTTATCTTGTTTTGTATGATGAATGACCTGGTCGCCTATCTTTGCACTTTGAAATAAACTGTTAAATGATAATTCTACACCTTTCGACTTTCCCTCTGTGCCGGAAGTAAAAATTATAACTGCTGTATTATCAGGATTAATTTCTTCATCTGTTTCAATGAGTTTGTTAACCTTTTTTGATTTGAAAGGATAAAAGATTTTTTCGCTGTCACTTTCAAGATCTTCATGTTTAATGTCTTTACTCATCAAAATGAATTTGCAATCAGTAAGATCTGTTTGAAAATCTATTTCTTCACCGACTAATCTTGGGTTGATTAAAACCGGTATGGCTTTTAATTGCCACAGTGCTAAAACAATACAGATATAGTCGAGATCGTTTTTACCGACGAGTGCAATTTTGTTATTCTCTTCAATTTTTGATGAACGAAGTATCTCTGCTGTTTCAAGAACTTTTTCCTTGAGTTGCTGGTAATTCAAACTAACATTTTTAGAGTAAACAGCAGGTAAGTTTGGATTTTGGGTTTTTAAGAGAAAAGCATTATTCGAGAGCATAATACTTAATGAGAGTTTGTTATTCCTTTTACTAATAGAGTTGGATAATTTTTTATAATATGATTAAGATAAATGTTTACATTAAATTCTTCAAATCAATCATTTGAGGATGATCTCTAGTGAAGTTATTTAGTATAAAAATATTCCTATAGAAAATAACATACCAAAAAGTGCAGCATATTTAGCTGATATTTCGAGAGTTTTATTAAGTTTCGAACCTTCAAAACTAAAGAGCATTTTTACCTGAATAAATGCAAGCGGTAGAGAAAGTACCGGTAAAAATATCCATAAACTGAAATTGAATGCAAGGAAAAGAATAAGTAAAATAAGATATGAGACAACAATTGATATTATGAACTGTATTTTTGTGAACGTTCTGCCAAACTTTACGGCTAGCGTTATTTTTTGTGCTTCCCTGTCTTCTTCAATATCCCGATAATTGTTAACCACAAGAATGTTTGTTATCAGCGCACCAACAGGTATAGAAATGAGAAGCGAGATTAAATCGAATTCATGTAAATGAAGATAATACGTTCCGGCTGTTCCAACAATACCAAAAAAGATAAAAACAAAAACATCACCAAGTCCATGGTATGCTAATGGGTAGGGACCGGCTGTGTAAGCTATACCTGCTAAAATAGAAATAACACCAATAATCAGAACAACAATTCCAACAGAGTAAACAAGGTAAAGTCCAAGCAAAAAAGCTAATCCGAAAACAAAAATAATTGCATTCCTCATTTCAGTTTGCGAAATTAAGCCGGAAGAAAGAACGCGTAGAGGGCCCTTTCTTAATTCTTTATCCGCGCCTTTCAAATGATCATAAAGATCGTTTGTGAAATTTGTACCAATCTGAATTAGTATTGAACATAGAAGAGCAACTAAAGAGTAAATCAATGTGAAGCTATCTTTTGCAATTGCGAGTGCAGAACCAACCATAACCGGTACTACGGCTGCTAATAATGTTTTCGGGCGACTGGCATGAAGCCAGGCTTGAAATTTTGAAATTGAAATTGTTGTACTATTCATAATTAGTTATTGATAAATAATCAGAACACAGATGACACGGATTTGTATTATCAGTATTAATTGTATTCAATCATGGCAGCTTTGGAAATTTTTTAAAATCGGGTTTACGTTTTTCAAGATAAGCTTTCTTACCTTCCTGTGCTTCCTCACTCATATAATAAAGAAGAGTTGCATTGCCGGCAAGCTCCTGTATTCCTGCCTGCCCGTCTAACTCTGCATTGAATCCGGATTTTAAAACTCTTATCGCCATTGGACTATGCTGTAAAATTTGATTCGCCCACGTAACTCCTTCTTCTTCAAGTTTATCAACAGGAACAACTTTGTTAACTAATCCCATTGCCTCAGCTTCAGTTGCGCTGTATTGTTTGCAGAGATACCAAATTTCACGTGCTCTCTTTTGTCCTACGATTCTTGCAAGATAGCTCGAACCAAATCCACCATCGAAACTACCGACTTTCGGTCCTGTTTGTCCGAAGATTGCATTGTCAGCAGCTATCGTTAAATCGCAAACAACATGAAGAACATGTCCGCCGCCAATTGCATAACCTGCAACAAGTGCAATAACTACTTTAGGAATGCTCCTTATAAGCTTCTGAAGATCGAGAACATTCAGACTTTGTGTGCCTTCTTTTGATTTGTATCCTTTATCTCCCCTGATTCTCTGATCACCACCGGAACTGAACGCATACTTTCCGTCTTTTGCCGGTCCGGCACCTGTTAATAAAATTACACCGATTGTGTGATCTTCTCTTGCATCTGAAAAAGCCTCATACATTTCTATAACTGTTTCCGGACGGAAAGCATTTCGTACTTCAGGACGGTTAATAGTAATTTTAGCAATACCGTCCATTTTTTCATATATAATATCAGAATAGTTGTTAACTTTTTTCCAGTTGAAACTCATTTTGTAATAGCCTTTAGCTTAATAAATAGTTGTTAATAATGAAGTAAAATTATATAAAATAATGGAAAGATAGCAATGAATAACAGATTGAATGTATGGATGAAGGATTGAATTAATTTCTCTTTATAACTAACAATCACTGAATGCAAAAATTGAAAAAGCTGAGTTCAGGTTCAACTCCTACGGAGTTGTAAGTTTTTGTTGATTATCCACATATTACAAACGTTCAATCCCTAACGGGATTGATGAATCAATAAAAGCTTAAAACAAGTAGACGTCATAAAATATTCCCGTAGGGAATAAATGTTTATAAAGTCTGTAAAATACCCATAAAATAACAATCCCATCGGGATTGAACCCGGAACTCCATAATTGGCAATAACCTGCATACAATTTTTCGCAGGTTTACATTTTTGTAGAATTATTTAAATTAACATTTAGAATGAACAGTACATTTAATTCTTGGAAAGGGGAATTCTATGAAAAAGTTATT
Source organism: bacterium BMS3Abin03 (assembly GCA_022340715.1). Taxonomy (GTDB): domain Bacteria; phylum Bacteroidota; class Ignavibacteria; order Ignavibacteriales; family Ignavibacteriaceae; genus BMS3ABIN03. The sequence continues at coordinate 19,459 of JAJDNK010000046.1, forward strand.
TCTTATACCCGTTTTCTTTTTAATATACTCCTGCAGCTCGGCACTTAAAATACAGGATACCTATCAAGCCCGCGATATTAATTTCAATCATATACAAAACAGTAAAATTGCTATCTTCGGAGTGAACAGCATTACACTGAATGAGTTTGTGAATACTTTCAGGGATGAATACGCAGATACGGCAAGACTCAATCAGAAAATATTTTCAACGTTCAGTAAAAAATTAAATGAGTATATGCCTTCCGTTACGCTTGTTGAGGAAAATAAAAAAGTACCGTCCGTTCTTTCGGAGGATCTTTTATTCAAAGAGAATAATCCGGAAATGATTTCAGAATTTTTTAATAAACTGCAAACGGATTATCTTATTTTCATAAATAATATTTCTGTCGGGAATTCACTGGTTTATTCAACTTACTTTGTCACAAGCGGAAGCGGTATAATGAACGGAGGATCGATAGAACAATGCTCTGTTAATATGGATGTTGAACTGTGGGATGTACAGAAACAGCAAAGATTAATGGAATTCCAGGCAGGTGGTGAAAGGAGCGTCGTTTTATTTTCATTCCTTATAGCACTAAATGGTGCTATTGATAACTCGGTTGAAACAGCTGTTAAATATTTAAAAAATAATGGAAACGTAAATTGATATTTTTTTAGTATCAAAAATGGAATTTAACAGAAAGGCAAAGTATTGAGTAGAGTAGCTGTATTTCTTTTTATCCTTACAGGATTATCTTTTGCACAACAGATCGGTGATCCTGATTTCAATCCTCCGATTTTTCATCCCGCTTATTCAGTTGGTGAAGGATCATGGATTTATATAGATGAAGCTCATAACAACTTCCACACAATGGAAGGCAGGTATAAACCATTTGCAGATCTTCTTACAAGGGATGGTTATGTTGTTAAAGCATTAAAAGATACAATAAAAAGAAACACACTCGATTCTGTTGATATACTCGTAATCTCAAATGCGTTGAACATAAGAAACACGGAAGACTGGACTTTGCCGACTCCTTCCGCATTTACCAAAGATGAAATAAATAATATTGTACGATGGGTTGATGAAGGCGGCTCGCTGTTTTTAATTGCAGATCATATGCCGTTTCCGGGTGCTGTTTCGGAACTGGCATCGAAGTTCGGATTTAAGCTTAACAACGGTTTTGCATTCGATACATCTTCAACAGGATTCGATTTATTTACACGTAAAGA
>JAJDNK010000047.1 GCA_022340715.1 bacterium BMS3Abin03
ACTTTACGTGGCTGGATCATATTTTTCCTTTAAGAAATCTGAATGAATATCTCTGGATACCGCTTCCAATAATTGGTTCGCTTTATCCTTTGGTAAGAGGTTCGGGAATTTCAAGTCAGGATTTGCCAAGTAGTGAATATCAGAGTATGAAAAATATAATTGAGAATGTTATATCAAAATATACCGGTTTGGTTTATGCTTCCGGTCATGAACATGCATTGCAGGTTATCGATGGTAAAAATGAAAACATTTACCTTGTAAGCGGCGCTGGAATCTGGGGTCATATTGAAGAATCTTTGGGTGAGGGAGATAATACGGTATTTTCAGGAAAGTATGAAGGTTTTATGATGATTGATTTCTTATCTGATGGGAATAAACTATTATCAGTAATAAAAGTAATAAATGAACAAGGAGAAAGTGAAACAGTATTTTCAGTTTTTTTATAATCACATTTTTTATATTAGAATGTAAATGAAACTTTTGTTATATAATATATTTCTTTTCTGCATTAGTATTAGTGTATTTGCACAACAAAATCCTCCAAAGGATTCTATAACTATTATTCCAGGGGAGGAATATGATGCAGGTTGGTTTTATGAATTTCTTTTTGGTGCCCATTGGAGAAATGTCTGGACTACACCGTTAAAGGTTGAAGTCCTTAACTTAGAAACATTTGCCAAAGGATTAACGCCGATAAAAAAAGGCGGTGGATTTCAGACTAAATCTTTAAGATTTAAAGGAAATGATGGACAGATTTGGAAATTCCGTTCAGTAGATAAAGATCCTTCTCAGGTTCTTCCACCTTACTTACGCGAAACCGTTGCTGATGCTCTAGTCCAGGACCAAATAAGTTCTGCTAATCCTATGGCACCTCTTGTTGTTGTTCCTATGCTTGAAGCCGTTGGAGTACTTGAAGCAAAACCTAAGCTCGTTTACTTACCTGATGATGAAAGACTCGGAGAATTCAGAGATGAGTTTGGAGGAATACTCGGTTTTATTGAAGTGCATCCGGACGAAGGCGAGGATGATGAACCGGGATTTGCAAATGCTCTTGATGTAAAAGGAACTTACAAGCTTCTTGATCATCTCGAGAAAAAACGTAGTCAGAAGATGGATGCGGAAGAATATCTTAAAGCCCGATTAATGGATATTCTTTTCGGTGATTGGGATAGACATATGGATCAATGGCGTTGGGCAAAATATAAAGAGGAAGATGGAAAAGTCTGGAAACCGATTCCACGTGACAGAGACCAGGCATTTAGTAAATATGATGGAGTATTTCCTTTTATCGCTTCATACATTATTCCTCAGTTAAATAATTTTGATTATGATTATCCTCAAATAGAAGATTTAACCTGGAACGGAAGATTTCTAGACAGACAAGTTTTGACAGAATTAAGCAAATATACATGGGATTCGGTAACTACCTTTGTACAAAGTAAAATTACAGATGAAGTGATTGATAGTTCTGTAAAATTGCTTCCTCCTGTTGATTATAAGATTTGTGCTGAAGAAATTTCATCTAAACTAAAATCAAGAAGAGATAGGCTAGATTGGGCTTCGAATGAGTTTTATAATCTTGTGAATAAATATGCTGATGTATTTTGTAGTGCAGAGGATGATTTTGTGGAAGTTAACAGAATTAATGATAACTCAACAAGAGTTACTGTCTATAAAAGAGATAAAGAGACTGGTGATAAAAAAGAAGAGCCTTTGTTCAACAAAAAATTTGATAATGAAATTACTGTAGAAATAAGAATTCATTTAAATGATGGCGACGATAAAGCTTATATTTTCGGTGAGTGTAACGAGAGCCCTGTTATTAAAATTGAAGGTGGAAAAGGGAAAGATGAGTTTGTAAACAATTCTGTTGTGCACGGATACTTCTTTTCGATTACACCATTTCGCTCTATTCAAACAAAAACCTACTTTTATGATGGGGGAAATAAAACAAAAGTAAAATCTGGTGATGGGAGTGCATATGATGATACCGATTATCCTGAGCCAAAAAATGATCTTGAAAAATATGAACCACCGTTGATAGATCGTGGGCACAACTGGCTTCCTGTGCCGGTTTTAGGATTGAGTAATGATTATGGTTTACGAATCGGTGGAGGTGTTCAGCTTAATAAATATAACTTCCGTGCAGTTCCACAGGAATATATGCAACAGGTAACTGCAAGTTATGAGACTAGATTTGGAAATATTGCTGCAGCATACGAGGGAGTTTTTTATAATGTATTAAAAAATTTGAGATTAAATCTCATTGTTTCAGGCACAGAACAATTACTTACAAGATATTTTGGTTATGGTAATGAAACTACATACAGTTCTTCTCTTGAATCTGCAGATTATTACAGGGTTAATCAAATGCAACTAACATTATCCCCTGCGTTTTGTTACGATTTTAATGAGAGGATTTCTGTTAGCTTTGGTAGTTCACTTGTTCAAACGAAAACTACTCTTCAAAATGATACTTTATTAACAGGTTTTCGCTATATAGAATATGGTAAAGGCACAATAAACTCGGTTAGCCTACACTTTGGTTTTAATATAAATGGGAGAGATAATATTCAATTTCCTAAAAATGGTTATGCTATTAACTTCGACGGTTCAATTTATCCAGATGTGTTTAATACTGCTGAAACATACTACAAAGCAAAATTAGATTTGAGAAGTTATATAACACCTGAACCGCTTTCATTTGCAACCCTGGCTTTGCGTGTTGGTGGAAGCAGAGTTTGGGGTAAGTATCCGTTTTTCGATGGATCTGCTATCGGGGGAAAGCACAATTTAAGAGGTTACCTGAATAGAAGGTTTTCAGGTGATGCTGCAGTCTTTGGGCAGGCTGAACTGAGATTATATATAGCTGATATAAATATTCTACTTAAAAGTAAATTAGGAATAAATCTTTTTGCAGAAACAGGCAGAGTTTTTATTATTGATACACCTTCTAGGCAATGGCACCGATCATTCGGTTTTGGTGTTTGGTCAGCTTATTTTGATTGGCAACTAATCGGAACTGCATACTTAGCATTTTCTCCAGAAAAAACTGCTGTAGGTATCGGATTTGGAATGGGATTTTAGAAATTATTTTAATTCTTGGCAATTAAATTATAAATAACATACTGACTTCTGGTTTTTCCCTCTTCCCCTTTTTGCTTATAAAGATTAACTTGTTTGCTATCAATTATTCTTGCTTTTACATTATCATTCCACTGAATATCAATCATCTTTTGTAAGAATGATTGTATTTGTTTATCATAAATTGGAAAGCATATCTCGATTCTTCTGCTTAAATTTCTTTTCATCAAGTCAGCTGAAGCTAGGAAGTATTTTTTATCGCCACCATTGTGAAAAATATATATCCTTGAGTGTTCAAGAAATCTGTCTACAATACTTATTACCTGAATGTTTTCACTCTGATTTTTAATTCCCGGGATAAGACAACAAATTCCCCTTACTATAATTTTAATTTTTACTCCGGCATTTGAAGCTTCATATAGTTTTTTTATCATCTTATTATCTTCGAGACTATTGAGCTTCAAAGTTATTTCTGCCTTTTTACCTTCTTTTACATTACTTATTTCTTGATTAATTAACTTTACTAGACTTTTTCTTAGATTAAATGGTGCTACAAACAGGTGATTGAAAGATTCGGTTTCACTTTTTCTTTGAAGGATGTTAAAAACTTTTCGTACATCTTTCCCGAAATCCAGGCTTGAAGTAAACAATGCGGAATCGCAATAAATTCTCGCTGTTTTTTCATTAAAGTTTCCTGTGGCCAGATAAGTGTAAAATTTTGGTTTTTCCCTTTCTATTCTCTCAATCAAACAAAGTTTGCAGTGTACTTTTAATCCTGGAAAGCTTGAATAAACTTTTACCCCTGCTTTTTGAAGTATTTCTGCACAGGCAAAGTTGGATTCCTCATCAAATCTTGCTTTAAATTCAACAAATGCAGTTACCTTTTTTCCATTTTCAACAGCCTTACAAAGTGAACGAACAATAAGGGAATTGCTGGCAACGCGGTAAAGGGTAATTTTAATTGATTTAACATTTACGTCGTTAGCTGCTTCTTCAAGAAAATTAATAACATAACCATATGATTGATAAGGGAAACTGAGTAGAATGTCTTTTTTACTAAGAGCTTCAAAAAAGGAATTACTGCCCTCCAATTCTTTACAATTATGAGCTGGCATCGATTCATATTCAAGATGTGCTTTACAAAATTTTGGGAAACTAAAAAAATCATTAAAGTTATGATATCTGCCGCCGGGAATTAAATCATTCTTGTTTAGCTTCAATGCGCTTCGTATAAATTTTAGAAAATTCTCAGGCATTTCCTTATCATACAAAAATCTGCAGGGAACACCTGTTTTTCTTTTTGATAATCCTTTTTTGATTTTGGATAAAAGATCACCTGAAAACTCATCATCGATGTATAATTCTGCATCACGGGTAAGTTTTATGGAGTAACAACTTTCCACGGAATATCCAGGTAAAAGTTCGGGCAGATTTAATCTGATAACATCATCGAGAAACATAACATAATTTTCGTTGCTAGAAGAGGGTAAAGTAATAAATCTGCCTAATCGGTCGCATGCTATTTCAATAATCGCATATTTAAGTCTTACTCTATTGTTTTTTGAGGGTTTAGATTTTCTTGATTTACTTTTTAATCTTACAGCAAGATAAATTGACCTATTATGTAAAAATGTTGAAATCTTATTTTTATCTAATAATGTAGGTTGAGCATAAGGAAGAACTTGTCCCCGGAAATAATTTTTTACATAATTAACCTGGTCATCTGCTATAATTTTGTCATCAACAATAAATATATTTTCTTTATTCAATTCGGGAATAATTTCTTCCCTGTAAATTCTTCCATATTCTTCCTGCTGATCGCTTACGATTTGTTTTATTGAGCTAAGAAGATTTTGCGGATTAAAATTCAATTTCTTTTGTATTTTAGTTTTTAGGGAGAGTAAACTCCTCAGCGATGCAACCCGAACACGAAAAAATTCATCAAGATTTGAGGAATAGATTGCTAAAAACTTGAGTCGTTCTAAGAGCGGTACATTTTTATCTTTTGCCTCCTGCAAAACCCTGTCATTAAAGGATAGCCAGCTTAATTCCCTGTTATAATAATTTGTTTTATTCACGGAGAGCTTATTTTTCTTTGAATTATTTTTTATACAATTTCGGATAGATGTAAAATAAAAATTTTCCGGATTTTTCTTTTATATCAGCCCACTGATTTTCAAATCTTATTGCTGTAAGTCCACAAGTAGGAATATTATCTATATAATGATCGGTTAGATAATTATGCAGACCAGTTAATGCAGGATTATGCCCGAACAACATTATAGATTTAAATTCCTGATTCAGTTGTTTAAAGACATTTAACAATTCCATCGTGGAAGCTTCATAAATTTCATCTGTTAAAACAATATTATCTTTATCATAACCTATCTCCTTTGCTATCATATATGCTGTTTTTTTAGCTCGGACTACGTCGCTCGATATTATCAATTCCGGTTGAATTCTCATTTCATTAAGTTTTGTTCCTATCAAAGGTGCATCTTTCTTACCTCGCTTATTCAAAGGTCTTTCTTTATCAGTTAAATCCGGATTTTTCCAACTTGATTTTGCATGCCGAACAAGGTATAGTGTTTTCATAACTTTCAGTTGCCTCAATTATCTATAATGTGATCATACGCAAGATAATCAATTTTGTTCTACTTTGTTTATTTAATAAAACGTTACTGAATTAGACATTAGGGATTATATAATAATTGAGTTCATTTTACTTATGTGATCATAATCACTGTCTAATACACTGGTAGATAATATATTTGAATCGCAAGTAATAATCATAATCAGGTGCCTGATATAACAGAAATATTGGTACATTTTTTTCTAATACGCCTTTATAGCAGTTTAGAAATTATGCAACGAACAAATGAATTATACTAAATGGGTAGCAAAATGAATGAAGAAATAATTGATAAGGTACATGATTATGTGAAAAAGTTATTTGAAGAAAACTCTGTACCTGAAAACTTCTATCACAATTTTGAACATACAAAGGGGGTGGTTCATGCAGCCAGAAAGATAGGTAAAGCAGAAGGAGCTAATGATAGTGATATCGAACTGTTGTTAATCGCAGCATGGTTTCACGATGTAGGTTGCACTGAAAAGTGTAAAGGTCATGAAGATGTTAGCAAAACCATTGCTAATGAATTTCTTGAATCACAGAATTATCCCAAAGAGAAAATTGAAAAAGTAGTTTCGATGATTGAAGCTACTAGGGTCCCACAAAAACCAAAAAACATTCTCGAAGAAATATTATGCGATGCGGATCTACATCACCTCGGTACAAAAGAGTGTAAAGAAAAAGGGGATCTTCTTCGTCTTGAGCTTGAAAGAAGAATGGGAATGATTCAATCTGATGAAGATTGGTTTGAATTTACAGCGGAATTCTTCCGGCAGCATAATTACTTTACAAAGTATGCAAAAGAAAACTACGGAGTTCAGAAGAATATAAATCTTCTTAAGATTGAAAAACGTATAAAAAAATTAAGGAAGAAGAATAATGATATAAAGCTTAAAGAAGCCAAATTAGAAATTGAAAAACAGAAAATTGCCAGTAAGAAGGATCAGGAAAAACGAGCCGACCGGGGAATTGAAACTATGTTCAGAAATACTATGCGAACCCATGTTAATTTCAGTTCTATGGCAGACAATAAAGCTAACATTATGATAAGTGTCAATACGCTTGTGCTTACTATTATAGTAAGTATAATGGTTAGAAAGTTGGATACAAACCCTCAATTAATAATCCCAACTGCATTGTTAACGGTTACCTGTCTTGTTGCCTTGGTATATGCAATCCTTGTTACCCGTCCAAAAGTTACAACTGGAAGATTTACAAAAGATGATATAAATAAGAAAAAAGCAAATTTATTGTTTTTTGGCAATTTTTATAATATGCATCTGGAAGATTTTAGCTGGGGGATGAAACAAATGATGAATGATAAGGATTATTTATACGAAAATATGACCAAGGATTTTTATTACCTTGGTCAGGTACTTGGTACAAAGTACAAACAATTAAGAATTTGTTATACTATTTTTATGTATGGCGTAATAATATCCGTTATAGCCTATGCAATAGCTTTTATACTTTACCCGCATGGAGCAGATATAGGTCCTCTAATTGAATAAACAATTATAAATGTTTTTATTTATAATTGCGCCGGTTTGGTAATTTTGGCATTTTCGATAAGTACTTTATAAGCGTATCCTGCGCCAAAGTCTTTATCAAGAGCTAATGTTCCTTCAGCAACAATTACATCACCAATTTTAGTTTTATCGTTACTTGTTACTAAAAGATCATAATTGTTTTCATTACCTGTTCCATCCTGGATGTGGATCCAGTTCCTGTTCATTATATCCGGATTATATTTAACAACCTTTCCCTTTACTTTAACACTTTTACCTTTTAAAACATCTTTTTCCATATAAATTTGTGCAATGGTTTGCCCATCTGGCAATGGTTTTATATTTAAATCCCCCTTTTTCTGAGATTTTATATTAGGATGCATATTCTTCATATCCATTCCGGTGGGAGCCTTTTTAGCATCATCAACAAAAAGCACCGATTCAAAAGTTCGGTTTAGAGTTTCACTTTTGAAATTTTTCATCTCCATAAATTTAGAAAAAAAGATTTTCTCACCTTTTTTAACATCCATGGTTGGCACTGCAATCCAGTAACTTTTATTGTTTTCACTAATTTTTAGGTACGAATAATTTCCGGTATCTATTTTGTCAAGTACTTCACCCTGATGAACAACACTAGTCATTTCAGTTTGTGATTTTGAGTTAACTTTAGATTCATCTTCATTTTTACTGCAACTTGCTAATAAAGCAATCGTTAGTAAAGATAAGAAAAACAAACGCATCTTTTAATCCTTTCACTTTTAATCTATTTGAATCTCAAATATAGATAATAAATGGAATACCGTAACAGGAAAATTTTAACATCCTTTTTATTTGAGATATTTACGCGTACCCTGATATATTTTCTTATTTTGAAGATCTTTAGATGTTATCCTTCTATTAAAATCTAATAGAATGATTTAATCTTCTATTCAGATGAGTACCGGTTTCTCCGAAATGTATCTTGAAAATCAGTAATTTAATAATGCTGTTTTTTGAATGTTTTCGCATGAAATTAAAAATTATTTAAAAAAAGTTGAAAAAAAACTTTACAAATTAAGTCGAAACTCTTGAAATTTACACCCCCAAAGGTTATCTTCAAATGCACATTTCGCTAATCAGTATTGAGAGGGCACTTTTTGTACAATGATTACTCTTTTTAAAAGGAGTCTAAGAGATTCTTTTGGTTTATATTATGTGATTGCAATCGCAATTTCAGTTGTTCTCTTGCTCATTTCCGTTATTAAATAAAAATTGAATATCTGTTTTACATTTCTGAAATTTCAATTCGTATGTAATCTTAACGAAAACTGAAGTAAGTTATTATTTTAATTTGCATTTCGATCATTATTACCTGTAGTAATTTTCATCACCTCATTGTTATAAAAAACTAAAATTTTCTGATTAAATATTATCATCAGATTAGAAATTAATTTTGATTGAGAAGATATTGTTCGTATGGATTTTAAATGGAAGAGTTTCCAATTTATCTTTCCGATTTTCGTGAATTAAGGGGATTAAATATCCTACCAGGCTACCCACAATAGCTCCCGTTATTACGTCAGAAGGGAAATGCTGACCTGAATAGATTCGTAAATAACCTACAATTGATGCACAAACTAACGATGTTCCCCAAATATAGGGTGTAAACTTAGAATTGGGAAAATATTTTTGAAACATTGTAGATAAAAATATTGCTGAGGAAAATGCCATAGTACTATGCCCGGAAAAGAAAGATAAAGTTGAGCCTTTTGTTAATTTTTCTTCTGTGGGAACATCCGGATTATAAACGTACGGTCTTAATCTGTAGAGAGTAGATTTTGCCAGATACGTTAAGGAATATGAAAATATAGCATTTTGAATAAACATATTTGTGTAAGTCCCAATATCATTATGTACATCAGATGATGTAAGTAAAAACAATGGTGAAGCAATCGTAACAACAAGTAACACATCACTTATTGTATTTGCAGTTGGAGACCAATTATAAGTGGCAATCTTATCGAAGGAGTTAAGATTGCTTTTCGATATACTGTTTAATCCTTCAATTGTGATAGGTTCTCTCTGTTTGAGCAATTCATTTTCCAGGATTGCTAATGAAATTCCTGTTCCATACAAAATTGCTTCGTTATCCAGATCAAATGAATAAGGAGACTGTGCAAAGGTTGGAATCAAAAGAATTAAGGAAAAGAACAGTATTTTTGATGAAGACATGCTGAATTTGAAAATTTAATTTTTAACCTTTTCAAAATAATTAATTTCTGTTATAAAATAATCATCTTAAATATTGTGTTAACTGATCTGCACCCATAAAAGTGGACACAAAAATTAACTAATTATTTTAGAATTGTATACCTCATCCGGGGTTCTATATTTTAAGGATGAATGTAATCTTTTCTTTTTATAGTAAATTTCAATGTATTCAAATACTGCAATTCTTGTCTTATATCTTGTTTCTAACTTACCTGAGAGCAGCAACTCATTTTTCAATGTGTGGAAGAATGATTCCATCGGGGCATTATCATAGCAATTACCTCTGCCGCTCATAGATTGTCTGATTCCTAAATCATTTAACAATTCTCTAAACTGCTCTGCCGTAAACTGAACACCTCGATCAGAGTGAAAAATTGTATCCAAAGTTATCTGATAATCTGCAACTGCTTTTCTTAATGCTTCTATGACCAATTCTTTTCCTAAATACTCTCGTAATGCCCATCCAAGTATCCTTCTGCTAAATAAATCCATTACTACAGCCAAGTACAGCCATCCTTCCGATGTTTTTATGTATGTTATATCAGATAACCATACCTGGTCTTTTCCCTGAACTTCAAAATTTTGCTCCAGAAGATTCTGGCTAACTTCCCTTTTATGATCTGATTTTGTTGTTCTCTTATACCTCTTTGGACTGACTGACTTTAATCCCAATTCATTCATTATCCTAAGGACTTGTTTACCATTTATTACTACTCCTGTTCTCCGGATTTCTGCCGTTATACGTCGATAACCATATCGTCCTTGATGTTCTCGATAAATACTCTCTATTAAATCATTCAAGGCTTTTTTCTCCGGGTCTTCTTTTCTGTTTCTCCACTTATAATATCCGCTCTTTGAAACCCT
>JAJDNK010000027.1 GCA_022340715.1 bacterium BMS3Abin03
GGTTACGTTGATTCCGATACAATAATGGAAAACTTACCCGATGTCCAGGACACAAGACAAAAAATTGATGCGCTTGTACGTGAATGGCAAACCGAATTGCAGAATATGCAAAATGAGTACGATAAGAAAAAAGATGATTTTGATAAACGAAGTTTGATTATGACCGACCAAACAAGAGCCGAAGCTCAGAAAGAGCTTGATGAGCTGAAAGCGAGCATAACCGATTACAGGAATAAAAAGTTTGGACAGAATGGTGAACTGTTTCAAAAAGAAGATGAACTTATGAAACCCGTTCATAATAAAATTTTCAATGCTATTCAGGAAATTGCAACAGACGAAGACCTGGATTTTGTTTTTGACCGAAGCGGAGATATTATGCTTCTCTATGCGAAAGAGGAATACGACATAACTGCTAAAGTTTTAGAGAAACTTAAAATTGAATAGAATGAAACAGATAAGCATTCGCGAAATAGCTGATCGGTTCAACGGTAAAATTTTGGGCGATGAAAATCTTCATGTATCTAATGTTGCAAGAATTGAGGAAGCACAAAAAGGTGATCTTACATTTCTATACCTTCCAGTTTATGAAAAATACTTTCCTTCAACAAAAGCTTCAGCGATTATAGTAAAAAGGGATTTCAATAAAACAAGAGATGATATTACCTACATTGAAGTTGACGTTCCTGAAAAAACATTTAGAGAAATAATAATTAATTTTTTCGGTACAGAAGTCAATCTTGAAGGTATTGATAAAACGGCCTTCGTTCATAAAGATGCAAAGTTAGGCAGCAATGCATCTATAGGTAAAAATGTAGTGATATCTGCCGGCTGTAAGATAGGTAACAATGTTAAAATTTTTCATAATACTGTTATACTTGAAAATGTTGAACTCGGCGATGATGTAATTGTTTATCAGAACGTTAGTATAAGAGAGAAGTGTATAATAGGAAACCGGGTAACAATTCATGCTGGTACTGTTATCGGTGCAGATGGATTTGGTTATACACAGGACGAAAATAAAGTTTATCATAAAATACCACAGATTGGAAATGTAGTTATAGAAGATGATGTAGAAATTGGTGCAAATACAACAGTCGATAGAGCAGCTATGGGCTCTACTGTTATTAAACGCGGTTCAAAAATAGACAACCTTGTTCAGGTAGCTCATAATGTTGTTGTAGGTGAAGATACTGTTATTGCAGCACAAGCCGGAGTTTCGGGAAGTTCCAAAGTTGGAAATCGTAGTATTCTCGCCGGCCAGGTTGGTATTGCCGGACATCTTGAAATAGGTGATAATGTTGTACTGATTGCTCAATCAGGAGTATCGAAATCGATATTGAAACCTGGTTATTATTTTGGGGCGCCGGCAAAAGAATTGAAAACAGCTTTTAAGCTTGAAGCACACATAAGAAATCTTCCCGAATACTCGGAAAAATTAGAGAAGCTCGAAAAAGAAGTAAAACAATTAAAAGAACAACTTGCTAATACATCAAAACAGGATAAATCGTAATCCGTTTTATTGTAATTCTTTTCCCATCTTACTATCTTTTCAATCATTTTTATAAAGTAAAATCATAAGCAAATAGCGATAGTATGTTAGAACAACAAAGAACAATTAAAAAACCTGTGTCTATATCGGGGAAAGGTTTGCATACAGGTACAGAATGTAAAATGACTTTTAAACCTGCCGAAGAAAATTCGGGAATTAGATTTGTACGTGCCGATCTTGGTGGACGACCTGAAATTCCAGCAGTTGCAGATAATGTTATAGATGTTTCCCGCGGTACAACTATCGGATTAGGCGAAGCAAAGGTACATACTATTGAGCATGTACTAGCTGCAATTGCAGGGCTACAAATTGATAATATAATAATTGAACTTGAAGGAATCGAACCTCCCGTAATTGATGGAAGTGCGATGCCATTCGTAAAAGTTTTAGTTAAAGCAGGATTTGAACAGCAGGAAGCCCCGAAAGATTATCTTATTATAGATAAAACTGTAATGTATCATAATGAAGAAAAAAATATTGATATTGTTGCTCTTCCGCTTGATGATTATAGGTTAACTGTTATGGTCGATTATCAAAACCCGGCTCTCGGAAGTCAACATACCGGTATGTTTGATCTTGAGAAGGAATTTGTGAATGAATTTGCTCCGGCTCGTACATTTTGTTTCTTAAGTGAAGTAGAAGAACTTGCCGATCAGGGATTAATTAAAGGCGGCGATCTGGATAATGCAGTTGTGATTGTTGATCATAAACCTTCTGATCAGCAATTGCAGACATTGGCAAATAAGATAGGAGTAAATGAAAAATTATCTCTTGGTGACAATGGTATCTTAAATAACAAAGTGCTTCATTTTAAAAACGAGCCGGTAAGGCATAAATTGCTTGATTTAATGGGTGATCTTGCACTAATTGGAACACCGATAAAAGCCCAGATACTTGCTGCACGTCCCGGTCATCGTGCAAATGTTGAATTTGCCAAACAGGTTAGAAAATTATACCAGCAAAAGAAACTTGTTAAGAAATTCCAGTTTGTTAAAAAAGAAGGTGTTGTGTTCGATACTGCCGCTATTGAAAGAATACTTCCTCATCGTTACCCGTTTTTACTTGTTGATAAAATAATCGAAATGGAATTGGACAAAAAAGTTGTCGGTGTTAAATCTGTTACAATGAACGAACCATTTTTTCAGGGACATTTTCCCGGTCATCCAATAATGCCGGGTGTATTAATTGTTGAAGCAATGGCTCAAACAGGTGGAGTATTTATCTGGAACATAATTCCCAATCCGGATGAGAAACATGTTTACTTTATGCAAATAAACAATGTGAAGTTCAGGAAAACAGTTGTTCCCGGAGATCAATTATTTATGGAAGTTGAACTGATAAGCAAAAAAAGTAAGCTGATTATGATGAAAGGCAAAGCCTATGTAGATAATGTATTGGTAACAGAAGCTGAATTTACTGTTGCAATTGTCGACAAGGTTAAAAACTCAGAAGAATAAAATTTTATTTTATGAATACTATTCATCCTACCGCTATAGTTTCCTCAAAGGCAAATCTGGGAAATAACATTAAAGTTGGGGCATATACAATTATAGAAGATGATGTTGAAATTAGTGATGAATGTGAAATAGGACCTCACGTCGTTATTTATGATGGAGCAAGAATTGGTAAAAGAGTTAAGATTAAACAGGGTGCTTCCATATCGAATAAACCACAGGATTTAAAATTTAAAGATGAAGAATCGATTTTAATTGTAGATGATGATACGGACATTCGGGAGTATGCAACATTGCACAGAGGAACAAAAGAAACAGGTAGAACTAAGGTTGGTAAACACTGTTTATTAATGGCTTATACACATATTCCTCATGATGCTATTGTTGGTGATCATACTATTCTAGCAAATGCTGTTCAGATTGGAGGGCATACTCACATCGGCGATTGGGTTATCCTCGGTGGATTGGTTGGTGTTCATCAATTCGTTCAGATTGGCGATCATGCAATGGTGGCTTCAAGTGTTAGAATTTCTCAGGATGTTCCGCCATACATTCTGGTTAGTTCGGAACCGGCAAAATATTCCGGATTAAATGTAGTTGGATTAAAAAGAAGAGGCTTTACAACAAAGGATATAGAAACTCTTAAAGAAGCTTATAAATATCTGTATGATAAATCTATGAACGTATCCCAGGCAAGGAAGATAATTGAAAGTGAATTTGGTGATCATAAATATGTGGTTAATCTGCTTCAATTTCTGGAAAAAAGCAAAAGGGGTATAGTCGGTAAATGAAATGGAATTTACTGGATACAGGTTTTAACAGAGGCAGGTTTAATATGGATTTTGATGTTGAACTTGTTCAAAGAAAATTAATGGATCAGGCCTTTTTAAGATTTTACAGGTGGAAGCCGTATTGCATTTCACTCGGCTTTAACCAACTTTTAGAGTCAATCGATTCAGAAAGAGCTAAAAAAGATAATATTGATATCGTAAGAAGACCAACAGGTGGAAGAGCTATTTTACATGCGGAAGAGCTTACTTATTCAGTTGTTTATCCAGTTAATGGTTCATATTCACTCAAAACACTTTATCATGAAATTAATCTTGCATTAAAGATGGGATTGGAAATATATCATCCTTCTCTTCAGAAACTTGAGCTTGAACATAATCAGCCTCAATTTCAATCATTCTATAAAGAAAATAAAAGTACATTATGCTTTGCAGTTTCTGCAAAAAATGAGATCCATTTTATGGATAAGAAATTGGTTGGAAGTGCCCAGAGAAAAATCGGTAATTTAGTATTGCAGCATGGTTCTATACTTTGTGGAAAATTTCATCTTAATCTTGTTGATTATTTAAATATGCACAATGATGAAAAAGATAAAATCAGAGAAGAGATATCTCGAACCACAACGGAATTATCATCTATCATAAACGAAAAAGTTGATTACGAAAAACTTATAATTTCATTGAAAGCAGGATTCGAAAAACAATTCAAATTTAGTTTTGAAGATAATATTGTTGAAACAGTTCTAAATTGAGAATAAAGCATGTCTGTTGAAAAAGAAATAAAAAGAGTAACTACAAAATCACTTGGACTTCTAAAAAAGAACGGAACAAAAATCTCAGCATTAACTGCCTATGATTTTATTACAGCAAAACTTCTGGATGAATCTGGTATAGATCTTTTATTAGTTGGTGATTCGTTAAGTAATGTATTCCAGGGAAATGAAACTACGCTACCTGTAACGATGGATGAAATGATTTATCATACCAAAGTAGTTGCTAAAGCTGTAAACAGGGCTATGGTGGTTGTTGACATGCCGTTTATGTCTTACCAACTGAATATTGATGAAGCTTTTAGGAATGCCGGTAGAATAATGAAGGAGACTCCTGCAGGTGGTGTAAAGCTTGAAGGTGGTAAACGTGTCGCGGAAACAGTTAAGAAAATAACTGAATATGGCATTCCGGTAATGGGACACATTGGATTGACACCGCAGAGTATTCATCAATTCGGAGGGTACAGAGAACGAGGTAAAACCGAAGAAGAAGCCAATGAAATTGTAAATGATGCAAAAGTAATCGAAGAAGCAGGTGCATTTGCAATTGTTCTGGAAAAGATACCGGCTAATCTCGCAAAAAAAATCACCAAAAGTTTAGCTATTCCTACAATTGGAATCGGTGCCGGGGTTCATTGTGATGGGCAAATATTAGTTACTCCCGATATGCTTGGACTTAATACCGATTTTCATCCTCGGTATGTCAGGTATTATTCTGATCTGGCAGAGCGCATAGGTAATGCTGTTAATTCTTATATTAATGATGTTAGGAACAGTACATTCCCTTCAGAAAAGGAAAGTTATTAAAATAAATTCTTCAGTGACAAATCTATTCAAAAGAATATTATTTTTTTTCTTTATTCTACTTGTACTTCAGATTAATACAGTTTCAGCACAGGTCGAATCTGAAATTTTTCTTGAAGGTGCATCTGTAACAGATATTGCTAAAGAGAGCGATTATCTCTGGGTTGTGACTTATGGACAGGGTGTTTACAGGTATTCGATTAAAGATCAGAAGTGGAGCAACTATTCTACCAAAACCGGAAGCATAGATACAGATCTATTTTACACGATTGCAGTAAACAAAGATTATGTTTGGGCAGGTGGTACGGAAGGTTTATATATTTTAAATAAGAAAACTCAGAAATGGAGTAAAAGAAAATTCGCTCAGGGCGGACAATATGGAAACTGGATCCGTGCATTGAAGTACGATGCTGCACATAATGTTTTGTGGATAGGGAGATTCCGAAATGTTACAAGGTTGGATGTAAAAAGAAGAAGATACGTAGATATAGATAGAACACAAGAGAAAGATCAAAAATCTAACGATATAAAAACAATTTCCTTTGATGGAGATAGTTTAGTCTGGCTTGGAAGTGAATCGGGTGTGCACGTATTGGAACTGAATAAAAATTATAACGATAAATCTGCCTGGCGGTATATCACGAATAAAGATCGCGGTTTTATGAACGAAGGTGAAACAGTATCGATCTCTTCAATTCTTTTTGAAGGGAATAATATCTGGTTTGGCACGGATGAGTTTACATCATCTAAAGATCCAGGCTTTAATGTTGGCGGAATTTATATTTATGACCGGAAACTGAATTGGCAAAAAATATCTCAAATTGACGGTTTGGCTGATAACGGGATCTATGCCCTTGGAAGAACCGGTAATTATATCTGGGCAGGTGTTTATTCTTTTGAAAGTAAGGATAATATTGAACGTGGCAGAGGACTATTTCTTATAAATCGTAATACACTGGAAGTTACAAAAGTTGATCTTGATGAATTGAAAGTTGCTTCTTCATCCTTCCAATCGTTTCTCTTCGATGGGAAAAATATGTGGGTAGGAAGTGGGGCGGGATTGCTCAAAATATCAATTTCCAATCCGCTTGCTAAATGGCAATTTAAAGGTCGTTCATCTCAGGGATAAATAGATAAAAACAAGCGGGAATTACTACTCTACAAGCTGTATCTCCCTTTAACCACACTCTTTTTATGTTTATTTTAAATAATTCGTTTTAAAATATCGGGCTCGCAAATGATCACTCTTTCTGAAAAGCGTATTAAAGAACTGGAAAAAAATTTTAGCGGGAAGAAAATAGCTGTAATCGGAGATATGATGCTCGACGGTTATTTCTGGGGAGATGTAAAAAGAATTTCGCCCGAAGCCCCGGTTCCGGTTCTTGAAGTTGAAGAAGAATTTTTCCGTTTTGGAGGTGCTGCTAATGTTGCGCTGAATATTTCAACACTGGGTGGTATACCTGTTCCGGTTGGTATAATTGGGTATGATAATTATGGAACAATTTTTACTTCTTTACTTAATGAATTTAAAATAATGGATGACGGAATTGTTATAGATGAATCACGTCCTACTACAACAAAGACAAGGGTAATTGCAGACAACCAGCATGTTGTCAGGATCGATAAAGAAAGTAAAGATTATATAAAAGAATCTACGGAAAAAAAACTTTTCAAATTTATTGAGAATCAGATTAACGAACTTGATGGAATCATACTACAGGATTATAATAAAGGAGTACTTACTGAATCTTTGATTAAGAATGTAATCGATCTCGCAAATAAAAGTAAGAAGTTAATTACGGTTGATCCGAAATTTGAAAACTTTTACTGCTACAAAAATGCCACCGTATTCAAACCAAACAGGAAAGAAGCGGAAGCAAAATTGGGAGCTAAAATATTTACGGCAGAAGAGATATCAATTGCTGGCAAAAAATTAATGGAACAGCTGAAAGCAAAATATTTATTACTTACTCTTGGTGAAGAAGGAATAGCTATATTTGAAAACGGTAAGCCGGTGGAAAGAATGGAAACGAAAGCCCGTAAGGTTGCGGATGTATCTGGGGCCGGGGATACAGTAATATCCACTCTAACTATCGCAATGGCGGCCGGTGCAGATATATTGGAAGCATGCTACCTTGCAAATTATGCGGGCGGGTTGGTATGTGAAGAAGTTGGTATAGTTCCTATCGAACAAAAGAAATTATTTGAAACGGTTTTGAAAGAACACAGGTGAATCCGGTAAAAACATTAAATGAATTAAAAGCTATCCGGGAACAGCTTAAATCTGGAAATAAAAAGGTAGTGTTTACCAACGGTTGTTTCGATCTTATTCATGCTGGTCATGTTGATTATCTTTCCAAAGCTAAAGAAATGGGGGATGTACTTATTGTAGGATTGAACAGCGATAGTTCTGTTAAAAGAATAAAAGGTTCTAAAAGACCAATCCTAAAGGAAACAGAGCGTAAATTCATCCTTTCTAATTTAAAGCCCGTTGATTATATAGTTATTTTCGATGAAGATACGCCGGAAAAATTAATAAAGGAACTTGTCCCTGATATCTTAGTAAAAGGAGCAGATTGGAAATTGGATGACATAGTTGGTAAAGATGTTGTACTAGCTAACGGTGGTGAAGTAAAAACAATTAAATTTGTCAGTGATCAGTCTACGACAAAAATTATTGAGGAAATAGTTAAGCGGTATAAAGATTAGAAAAGGGAAAAATTGCTTTTTAGAAGAAAACCTAAAGTTAAAAGATCTCTCCCGCGCAAAATTATAAACGGTTTCATTTATTTTGGAATTGGGATAATAATTGCGCTTATAGCTCTTTTTGCTATTTCACAAACTTCCACTTTTCGGGAGTGGTTCCGCGATAAGATTATTACTACTGTAAATCGTTCAATCAATGGATATTTTTCAATTGGCAGTGTGGACGGTACTATATTTTCTTCCCTGATTCTTAATGATGTTGTTCTTACTCAATCTCCGGATACGATTTTTTATTCTGAAAAAATTGATGTGCGCCTTAGTATTCTTGAAATCTTTTTTAAGACAATATACTTCAGGAAAATTGAAATTGATAATGCGCAAATCAATTTATTAAAAGATCAGGAAGGCCGACTAAATATTTCAAAGCTTATTCTGCCTTCAGAAGAAGAAGTGGACACGACTTCCAACACATTCAATTTTAAAATTCAGGTAGCTGATCTTTCTTTAAATAATATTGATTTTAAAATTCAATCTTTCGAAAACTATTATAGTAACAAAGTTTATAAAAACCTTAATTCAGACGATTTCCAGATAAAAAAAATGAGTCTGGCTCTTTCAGCTTTTATTGATCCGGCAGGTAAAAAGGTCAATGTTGATTTAAAGAATTTGTCAGCAAATACGAACCTTGAAGGATTTCATCTGAAAAATTTATCCGGTAATTTCATCATTGAAGGTGACGCATTAAAAGCAACTGGTTTAACAATAGAAACATCACGCTCCAACATTACATTAAATGCCTCAATGAAAAAATTTCCGGTAATGGGGGGTGGAGAAATCAA
The DNA here is from genome assembly GCA_022340715.1 of bacterium BMS3Abin03. Lineage (GTDB taxonomy): Bacteria > Bacteroidota > Ignavibacteria > Ignavibacteriales > Ignavibacteriaceae > BMS3ABIN03. The sequence goes on from JAJDNK010000027.1 coordinate 8,911, forward strand.
CATAGAAAAAGCGCCATTATTTTTAGATCTTAATACAAATGATTTTAACTTTGGTGATCTTACTAATTTTATTCCTTCTACTCAACTGTTACAGGGAGCAGTAAGAACCAGGGTTAGTGCTAACGGAACTCTTCGGGCACTTACTTTAAGTGATTTGATTGTTTCGTTTAATGAAACACATCTGAGGGCAAAAGGGGAGTTAAGAAATATAATTCATAGTGAAAAAATGCAGATCGATGTAACATTTAACGGATCAAAAATTAATCCTGCTGATGCTGATAGTTTACTAAAAGATATTGATTTACCTGTTTATAAAGATTATGGGGTAATGCAGTTTGATACGCTCTATTTTCAAGGTAATCCACTCAATTTTGTTTCAGGCATGTATGTTCAAACCAACAAGGGAAAATTTAAAGGCAAGGTTGATTTAAATCTTGCACAGGAAGATATGATCTATGATGTACTTCTTAATACGGTAAATATTGATTTGCAGCCTGTTCTTGGCTTTCCAACGAATCTTACCGGAAACTTGCAGATAAAGGGAACAGGAACCGAGCCAAATAGAATGAAAAATCAGATTACTTTCAGGGCCGGTGCATCAAAAATTCAGAATAGAAATTACCAGGTTTTAAGAGCAAACGTAATCGCTCATGATGCCCTGATAGATTATAATATCTCGTTTCGTTCGGATACTACATCCGGAAATTTATCCGGTAAAATCAACTTCACTAATTTACGAAGCCCTTCGTATAATCTTGATGCTTCAATCTTTCATTTAAATGTTGGCGAAATGTTGAATGATAAAGATTTTGAAAGTGATTTAAATTTTAATATATCTGCCGAAGGTAAAGAATTTGATCCGGACAGTCTTGATCTTTTTGCTGTTATTTCAATTGATAGTTCAGAGATAAAGCAAATACCCCTGGATGGTAAAAAAATGATTGTTGATATCAGGAAAGATGAAGGCGGGAAAAGAGTAATTAATTTGGTTTCTAATCTTGCCGATGTCACGATGCAGGGAGATTTTTCTGTTCTGGACGCTGCTTCTATAATAAAAACGGAAGCTGATCTGGTTTCAGGATTTGTTGAACATAGCATAAAAAGTATGAATTTCAGCCCAGATTCTTTAGTAATGGAAGATCATAACGATTATTACCTGCCTAACAAAAAGATTGACATAAATTATGCAATTGAGTTCAAAGATTTCGAAATGCTTTCCCTGCTTCTTGGTAAGGTCGATATGGAAATCGATGGAGATATAAACGGGCTTCTTAAAAAAAGCAACGATTCTTTATATGTAAATCTTTTATTAAATGTGAATTACTTTAAATACTGGGATAAAGAGAATCTTTACTACCTGTCAAATCTAGATTTGAATTCATCTGCGGTTAATGATTTTACAAAAAGTTTTCCTGATGGTTTTTCTTCAAATATAAAACTTACAGCTAATCAGATATTTGTCGATAAGCAATTTAAAGATGTTTATCTTAATACGGATGTTCGTAATAAACAATTATCCTTCAGTATGCATGCTCAACTTGAAGATAATCTTTTAACAGTATCATCCGGTAATGTTAAAATAAATAATGGCAAGGCTGATTTACTTTTAGATTCATTGTTTGTACGCTATAACAATTTTTCGCTCTGGAACCGGGGGAAAATAAATGTTGAATATTTTAATGAACATTTTCTAGTAAATGATTTTAAGATGACTCATCGGCCGGGCGATATTGATATCGATGGATTATTTTCATTGAATAACGATCAGGATTTACAATTATCTATCATTGATATGCCGGGAAGAGACGTGACTGTTCAACTTCTGAATTTTCCATCTGAAACGGGATTCAAAACGAAGATGAATTTATCGGCTAACTGGCAGGGAACTGCACAATCTCCGTTACTAAATGTGAATTTAAAACTTGATAGCGTTCAGATTCGCAATAGAAAAATTGGGGCATTATCTTCCAATATTAATTATAGCAATGAGAAGATGAAGCTGGACATTAATTTTCTTGACACACTATATAATATTAATGTACCAAAACTGAATATTGATGGCACTCTACCGATTAATCTTTCCTTGATACAGAAAAAAGAAACCGGTAACAAAAAAGAAATGAACCTTTCAGTAAATGCAAACGAATTTGAACTGGCAACATTATCGGGACTCTTTCCGTATATCCGTAATCTTCAGGGGCAATTAACAGCCAATGTGGCAATTAAAGGAACTTATGAAAATCCCGGTTTGTTTGGAAATATAAATTTAAGCAGGATTAGTTTCTTTGCGCGACCTAATAATTTACGGTATTTATCCCGTGCTAAAATCAGTCTGAATAATGATGAAATTAATATCGATAGTTTATTTATAATGAATCCATCTCAGACTATAAACGGTGGGACTATATTCGCGAGTGGGAGATTAATTCATAAAAATTTTGAATTACAGGATATCAACTTATCAGCGCACGGTAAGTTAAAAGTTTTAGGAGAAGAAACACGAGCGGTAAATCCGAATATATACGGTGATGTTACATTACGGACAATCGGCGATATTACTTATATTTTAAATAATTCAGAAAATTCATTAGATGCAGATTTACTTTTAACAAAAGGAACCTCCGTTACATTTTCACCATCGAATAGTGCTTTCTCAAGTCAGTCTGACAGGTACGTTTATAAATATATGGACTATTCACAGGAGACAAACCAGGAAGCTTCAATCGACAGTTTAATTTTCCTGAGTCGCTTAAGTGGTAATCAGGAACGCGCATCTTCTTCTGAAGAAAACAATCTTAAAATCAGAATTAAAATTGATTTGGAAGATGAGACTAAAATGGTATCTGTTCTTTCACGCGAGTTTAAACAAAACCTTACTGCATACCTTACAGGCGATCTTGTTTATACAAGAAACGGAAGCAAGCCGGTTGTAAATGGAGAACTTACTTTGATGGAAGGTTCAAAGCTGGAGTTTATAAAATCTTTTCAGGCATCTGGCTCAGTGAAGTTTCTTAGTGATCTTGATGATCCGTATTTGAATATTTTAGGAACTTACAGGGATTATTATAGTTCATCCGATTCAACAGGTTCAGGGGAGAAAGAAGTTGAAATCAGAATTAAGCTTGAGGGACCTCTTAGCCAACTGAATAGAAATTTTATTCAAAGGGAAGGAACTATCAGTGTTTATACAAGGGATAATACTGTTAGTGATTTTCAACTTGATCCAACCAAAACATCTTCGGATGCAATTATGTTTATCATCGTTGGTAAATTTACCAACGATGCAACCAGTCAGGAGAAAAATATTGCTTCATCTACTGCTGCTTCATTTGCGGGTTCTTTGGTCGGCGGATTTTTAAACGAAAAATTTGGAGATTTTGTGAGGAGTGTAAGAGTTCAACAGGTTGGCGCTGAAACAAAAGTGAGCCTGCTCGGAAAAGCCGGACCAGTTAGATATGAGATTGGAGGAACTTCACAGGTATTTCAGGATTTAAGCAGAGCAAATATTAAAATAGAATATCCCCCAATAACCTCATTGAGAAATTTAATCCTCCGTTTGGAAAGAAGAGAACCTCTTCAGGGAACTGCAACTTACAGTGAAATGATAAATGAGTTTGGAATAAAATATCGTTTCGATTTTTAATGAAAAAGAAACTGGTTAAATTCTTTAAAGCTAATCCACATACTGCTTTTAAGAATAAAGAAATTGCTAAGAGACTAAAAGTAGAAACACCGGAAGATTATGCGCTTCTAAAATCAATAATTCATAATTTATTTGAAGAAGAATTTCTCTTCAAAAAAGGAAAACGATACCAGCTAAATCAATTCCCCGAAAGCAACAAAATCACAGGTGTGCTTCAACTCCATCCGGATGGATATGGCTTTGTTATTCCGCGTAATAAAAAGTTAGAGGATGTTTTTATTGCCGAAAGAAATATCAGTACTGCCTTCGATGGAGATACTGTGGAAGTTGTATTATTTGCTAAACAAAAACGTAAAAGACTTGAAGGACAAATAATAAATATTCTGGAAAGGAAAAAATCTGAAGTAACCGGCACGTTGCAAAAATCGAAATCCTTTTATTTTATTCGTCCTGATAGCTTTTATATGCAGAGAGATGTTTATATTGATAAATCTAATCTTGCTGATGCAAAAGTAGGTGATAAAGTTGTTGTGGGAAATATTGAGTGGAAAACACCTATGCTAAATCCGGAAGGTTCCGTTTTATCTGTTTTAGGAAAGGAAGGAACGATAGATGCTGACAAATCTTCAATAGCAAAACAATTTAATCTTCCTTTAACTTTTAACAGGAAGGTTAATGATGAAGCTGAAAAAACTAAATTGGAAATTTCTGATGAAGAATTAAGTAAAAGACTTGATTTCAGAGAAGAAAATGTTTTTACAATCGATCCAGTTGATGCAAAAGATTTTGATGATGCATTATCAGTGAAAAAGCTCCATAATGGAAATTTGAAAATAGGTGTTCACATTGCCGATGTCAGCCATTATGTTCAAAAAGATTCTGCATTAGATAAACAAGCCGAACTTCGTGGAAACAGTGTTTACTTAGTAGGAGCGGTAATACCTATGCTTCCGGAAAAACTTTCGAATGGGATATGTTCTTTGGTACCGGATGAAGACAGACTTACGTTTTCAGTAATTTTTGAAATGAAGGAGACCGGCGAAGTAATTAATTATAAAATTTCAAAGTCTGTTATAAAAAGTAAAAGAAGATTTACTTATGAAGAAGTACAGGAAATAATAGAAAAGGGAAAAGGTGAGTTTGCCGATGAGATTACTCTTCTTAACATGATTGCTCAAAACTTGCGCAAAACAAGAATAGAAGAAGGAAGTATCGAATTTTTTACCCCCGAAATAGTTTTTGAGTTGGATGAAAAAAGTAAACCGATTGCCGTAAAAAGAAAAGAAATTAAGAACAGCAATATGCTGGTAGAAGAATTTATGCTCCTAGCAAATAAAACAGTTGCTCAACATTTTTCTGCACCAAAAAAATCCGGCAGAAAATAAATCATTTACAGAGTACACGATAAACCTGAAGATGAAAAAATCCAGGAATTTACGAGGTTTGTTAAATCCCTCGGCTATCAATTTAAATCCGGCTCATTTTCGAACTCAAGAGAAATTCAAAAATTAATTGAACAGGTAAAAGGTTCAGAAGAAGAATCAGTAGTAAATGAATTAGCAATTCGTTCGATGGCCAAGGCAGTTTATGCAACTAAAAACATCGGACACTTTGGACTGGGATTCAAATACTATACACATTTTACTTCACCAATTCGCAGATACTCAGATTTACTCGTTCATCGACTGATCTTTTCATATATAAATAAACAAAAAAGCGGAACATATTATACCGTTGATCAGTTAAGTAAAATTTGCGATCATATTTCAAAATGTGAAAGAAATGCAATTGACGCAGAAAGACTTTCAGTTAAAATGAAACAGGCTATTTTTCTGAAAGATAAAATAGGGGAAGAATTTCATGCCGTAATTTCTGGTGTAGCACATTTTGGGATTTTCGTAGAATTAACAGATATTCTTGCGGAAGGATTGATAAGAGTAAAGGATTTAGAGGGAGATTTTTACGTTTACGATGAGAAAAAATATTCATTAATTGGAAGACGTACTAAAAAAAGATACAGATTAGGGGATAAATTATTGGTTAAACTCATCAGGGTTGATCTTGAAAAACTCGAATTGGATTTTATAACATTAGAAGAATCAGGGAAAAATAATGTTTAAGAAAATTTTAAGTATACTGATTGTTATGCTGCTTACCCAGCTTAGCTTGTTTGCACAGTTCGGCAAAAACAAAGTTCAGTATAAATCATTTGAATGGTATTACATCCAAACTAAACATTTTGATATTTATTTTACTGACGGCGGCGATATGTTGGCTGAATTCACCGCGAAAATTGCTGAAGATGCGTTATCGAAAATACAGGAAAGCTTCAAATACGATATTAATAACAGGATTACAATTATTACTTACAATTCCCAGAATGACTTCCAGGAAAGCAACGTTACGGATACTTATCTCAGCGAGGGAATAGAGGGTTTTACAGAACTTTTCAAAAACAGGGTGGTAATTCAGTTTACCGGTTCATATAAAGAGTTCCGTCACCTGATACATCACGAATTAACACATGCTGTTATGAATGATATGTTTTATGGCGGGTCGTTGCAAAATATAATTTCTAATAATATTACTCTTCAAATTCCAACATGGTTTAGTGAAGGAATGGCAGAATACCAGTCTATCGGCTGGAATGTTGATGAAGATATGTTTATCCGGGATGCAGCTATTAATGAAACTTTGCCGGATATTCCACAGTTGAATGGTTATCTTGCTTACAGGGGCGGACAAGCAGTTTTTTATTACATTGAGAAAAAGTATGGCAAAGGAAAGATTAGTGAACTTATACATAGTCTGAAAGGTATTGGCAATGTTGATGGAGCTTTCAAACAAACACTTGGTCTTAATCTTAAAGAGTTTAACGAACGATGGAAGAAAGATATCAAAAGAACCTTTTGGCCGGATATTGAAACGACAAGCGATCCCGATGAATATGCAAAACGATTGACCGATCCTGAAAAAGATGATGGCTCGTACAATACAAGTCCTGCAATTTCACCCAAAGGAGACAAAATTGCTTTTATAACAAACCGTGATTTCTTTTTTAATCTTTATTTGATGGATGCCAACACAGGAAAAATACTTAAAGAGCTTGTAGAAGGTAACATTGCACCAGATTTTGAAGAACTGAACATTGTAAATCCTGGACTAACCTGGTCACCTGATGGACAAAAAATTGCTCTTTCTGCACTTCATCATGGTTATGATGAGATTTATTTGATAGATGTAGAAACAGGCGATTATAAAACTGTTCATTTTAAATTAGATGCTATAAAAGGATTGAGCTGGTCTTGGGATGGTAAATCTCTTGCGTTTGTTGGACAAACTGCTCGGCAGTCCGATATATTTGTTTATGATCTTCAATCAGGAAAGTTAACTAATCTTACAAATGATATTTTCAGTGATAGCGATCCTGTATGGACTCACAAAGGGAGCAGAATATTTTTTGTTTCTGATCGCGGTGACTATCTAACCAAAAAATCATTACCCGATGATTTTAAAATTTATAACTATAATTACAATCAAAGTGATATTTATGCAATAGATGTTAATACCGGGGATATAAAAAGAGTAACTGATACTCCTGACGGTAATGAATCTGAACCGGTTGTGAACGAAAATGACACTGAAATTTTATTTGTTTCTGATTTGAGCGGTATTAAAAATATCTATAAAAAAAGAATTGTCTTTTCTGAAGATGACAAAAATATAAGTGATATTAAAGACATCGAAGCAAAACCGGTTACCGATTCACAGAGCGGAATTTCTCAGATTTCATTAACCCGTGATGGTAAGAAGCTTGCATTCAGTACTTTGTATGAATCATCATATAATATTTTCCTGCTAAATAATCCTTTTGAATCTGAAATTGAAAGTGAAACCTTACCACTTACGAAGTATAAAAAAAGATTATCAGAATTTTCCGATCAGGATGAGATAGCATCAAGTGAAACAGAAGAGCAAGAGTCTGATTTAGATTCTCTTAATATTAATACTTCACCTTTCTTTACCGGGAATATAATCGATACTACAGGTGTTTATGGGGATTCAATACAGGTGGATTATGGCAACTATATTTTTGGTGGCAATAATGAATTCCATAAAACTGAAAAAGATACTACAGAACTGGCTTTCAACCTGAAAGATAATCTTGATAAAGACAGTAATTATGTTGTAAATAAATATAAAGTCAATTTTGGTTCGGATCTGATTTATGCAAATGCTGGTTACAGCACTTTATATGGATTTATAGGAACAACAATTATAAGTTACAGTGATGTCCTTGGTAATCACAGGCTGATTGGTTTAGTAGGTTTACAGATCGATTTAAAGAACAGTGATTACGGTTTAGCTTATTATTATCTCGCAAAAAGGATTAACTGGGGAATACAGGCATTTCACACTGCAAGATTTATAAGATTGTTAAGGGGTTTCTCTGCTAATCTATATAGGTTCAGAAATTTTGGATTGATCGGATCTGCAAGCTATCCTCTGGATAAATTTTACAGAATTGAAACAGGTTTAAGTTGGATTTTCATTAAAAGTGAAAATCTTGATAATCTTACTGATCCACCTGATAATGTCGATTTTGTGGTTCCATCGGTTAGCTTCGTTCATGATAACGTTTTATGGGGCTACACTGCTCCGATTGAAGGAACGCGATATAGGTTTGATGCTTTGGGTAATCTTGGATTTGATGATCCGGGTGGGAGATTTATTTCTTTCCTTGCTGATTACAGAACTTATTTAAGGTTCTTTTACGATCACTCATTTGCAGTGAGATTTTCTGGCGGTGTTTCTTACGGTGGGAGACCTCAACGATTTTTTATTGGAGGTGTGGATAACTGGATAAACCGTTCCTACTCGACTACTGAAGTACCAATTAATTCAGCAGCAGATTTTGTATTCCTGACAGCGGCTTTACCTTTGAGAGGTTATGATTATGCAGAGGAAATAGGAACCAAGTACGCACTTGTAAATATGGAATTAAGATTTCCATTAATTAGGTATTTGGTTACTGGCGGAATTCCACTTTTGTTTAGTAATATTCAGGGTGCTGCATTTCTTGATGCAGGGACTGCATGGAATAAAAATTCGCAATTAAGACTTTTTAAGAAAAATGAAGCAAATCACCTGATAACCGACGATTTGTTAGTCGGTACAGGTCTAGGTGCAAGAGTCTTTTTCCTTTATTTCTTACTTAAGTTTGATGTTGCCTGGGCATACGATGTTGCAGGATTTTCAAAACCGAAATTCTACTTTTCTTTAGGCGCAGATTTTTAATCAAATTCGGTTTATAGATATTTTTTTCCAGCCCGTTATGTTTTTTTGTAACGGGCTTTTAATTTTACTGAGAATTTTAATATTAGTCGGCAGGTTTTTTAGTTGTTTCTTTTTTCTCAACAGGAGCTTTTTCAACGGATTTGCTTTTTCCTTTTGGTTTGGAAGTTACTGTAGAAGAGTTCTTGTAATCAGTTTGATAAAATCCTTTCCCTTTAAAAATCGGACCAGCACCGGTGCCAATCAATCTTTCCACTTCCCCACCGCACTTTGGACAAACCGATATTGGATTGGCTGTCATAGACTGGAATACTTCAAATCTATGTTTACAGTTTTTACATCTATATTCATAAGTTGGCATTATATCCTCATTGTTAAATAATGGGCGAAAAACTAATGAAAATATCTTAATATTTCCATAAATTTGATTCACATAATTTAATTTGGATTCCGGGGGACTAAATTTTAGTCGTATCATAAAGAACACAGTAAAGTGATCAGTGAAAATAATTTCTAAAATTTTTTTGGGTATCGCATTTTTGTTGTTATCTGGTTGCTTAGACTATGTTCAGCAGGTCACACTTTATCCAGATGGCTCGGGGAAAATGCATATTGATTACTGGATGAAGCTACCGGATGAAGATAGCAGGAATGTCGCAGAAAAGATAGGCATCTTTAATCCTGATTCTATTCGCAGCGAGTTCAGTTCAAATTACAGCAATATTGAAAATGTGGAAGTCTATACTGATTCAACAGACAGTACAACTCATGGTATAGTCGATTTTACATTTGAACGGATCGACTCACTCAATAAAACAAAAGCTTTTTCAGATGCAAATTTTTCTTTCAGAAAAGGCCCTTCGGGAATTGTCGAATTTGGCCAGTTTATTCCTCCCTTAGCTACCGGATTCGGTATTGATGCAACAAAGTATCGTGTTGTTTATAAATATAAATTTTCAGGATCCGTAATAAGCAATAATGCAAACGGAGAAGAAGATAATACTCTAATATGGAATTACACACTTGCAGAAATAGGTGGTGGAAAAAACATATCAGTAACTTTTAGACCATATAAGCTAAAGGAAACCCCTGATTGGATTTATATGCTTACAGGGACTGTACTTGCAATTGTGATATTTTTTCTTCTTAGGAAGAAGAAGGATTGAAAAGATTAAAAATTAAGCCCAATCGTTAAGATATGATTAAATATAAATTGACTAATCACAATGTTTTGGGTATATTTTATGACTGTTTTTTAAATGAATTTGAACCTGATTTGAAGCAGTATGATTGAGAATGACTATATGATTTTTTCCGGGAGTGCTAATCTGCCTCTCGCAAAAAAAATTGCAAGTAGAGTTGGTAAGAGTTTAGGTACAGTTGAACTAAAGCGGTTCAGTGACGGGGAAATTTGGGCAAAATACAGTGAAAATATAAGAGGATTAGAAGTTTTTATTATTCAATCTACTAATCCTCCATCTGATAATATTATGGAATTACTGATTTTGATCGATGCTGCAAAAAGGGCATCGGCAAAACGAATAACAGCAGTAATTCCATATTTTGGTTATGCCCGGCAGGATAGAAAAGATCAGCCAAGAGTCTCTATAACTGCGAAGTTATTGGCTAACTTAATTACTGTTGCTGGAGCAGATCGTGTTATGACGATGGATTTACATACTGCTCAGCTCCAGGGATTTTTTGATATCCCGTTTGATCATCTTTACGGATCATCTATCTTCCGTAATTATTTTGATCATTTTCGCAATGATCTTGTTATTGTTTCGCCGGACGTAGGTGGCATTAAGATGGCCCGATCTTATGCAAAACTTCTAAACTCAGGACTTGTTGTAATTGATAAAAGACGTCCCAAACAAAATCTTGCAGAAGTAGTAAATATAATCGGAGATGTAAAAGATAAAAACGTTTTATTAGTTGATGATCTTATAGATACAGCCGGAACTATTGTTTGTGCAATCGAGGCTTTAAAGGAAAAAGGTGCTAAGGAAATTTATGGCGCTATTACACATGCAATACTTTCCGGTGAAGCTGTAAAAAGACTTGACAATTCTAAATTGACAAAATTATTTGTTACAGATTCAATTGATTACAAGGATAAAATGCAATCTGAGAAAATACAAATTATATCTGCTGCTGACCTTTTTGCAGAGGCAATACGCAGAACATATAATAACGAATCAATTAGTTCACTTTTTAACATAGATAAAGGATAATATATACCCGGAGTAGAAATGGAAAAAGTTATATTAGAAGCAAGCCAAAGAAAAGAAATTACCAAGCGGAATACAAAGGAACTCAGAAAACAAAAAAGAATCCCCGGTGTTTTTTATTTAAAAAATACTGAACCGGTCGCTATCGATGTTTCCGGACAGGCTATTCACCCATTGGTTTTTACTTCACAAACACATCTTATTTCTCTTAAATTAAAAGGACGTGAAGAGCAGGAATGTATATTAAAAGATGTTCAATTCGATCCTGTAAGTGATGAAGTAGTTCATTTTGATTTAATAGGAATTACACGTGGAGAAAAAATTGAAATTGAAGTTCCAGTGCAGTTAATCGGAAGTGCAGTTGGCGTAAAAGAAGGCGGAATTCTACAGCACAGTTTGCATAAATTAGATATAGAATGCTTACCGAAAGATATGCCCGAGCGTTTGGAAGTTAATATTGCTGATTTGAAAATCGGTGACGCAGTTCATATAAAAGATCTTAATTTTGAAAATATAACTATACTAAACTCTGCAGATTCCATAGTCGTTTCCGTTGTTCATCCGAAAGTTGAAAAAGAAGTTACAGTAGCTGAAGGTGAAGAAGGAATTGAAGCTGAAGGTGAAGAAATGGAGGAACCGGAAGTGATTGGTAAAGGCAAAGCCGCTGCTGAAGAAGAGGAAAAAGAATAACTCACATATCAGGTGCGTGCAATTTTTGGTATTGGAAATCCCGGCGTGCGTTACCAGCGTACGAGACACAACGCTGGTTTTTTAATGCTTGATTCATTCGTCGGAAAACAATCAATTGAATTCAAACCTGCAAAAGGTGATTATTATTTTGCAAGGGGAGAAATTAACCAAGTACCGTATTTTCTGATAAAACCAACAACATATGTGAATATGTCCGGTTTGGCTGCTTTACAATTTCTAAAGGAATATAAAATCGGATTAAATGATTTACTTATTTTGTGTGACGATGTGAACATTAAAGTCGGTAAATTAAGAATTAGAAAAAACGGTGGAGATGGAGGACATAACGGACTTGCCTCATTAATCTATCATTTTAATTCAAACGAATTTCCAAGATTAAGAATAGGAGTCGGGGACGATTCAATTAAAGAAGACTTACCGTCTTACGTTCTAGGTGACTTTTCACATGAACAATTTGATATTCTCTTACAGACTTTTAAAAAATCCGATTATTTATTAAACGAATTTATCAGGGGAGGTTTAAAAGCAATGCTGGATGCAAATAGTAAGATTTTTAATAATGATTCAGCTATTAATAACAATTAGAGAAATTTAAAAAGATTATAGGAGTTCAAATGAATTCACTTTTATACGTTGTATTACTGTTTGGTATACTGGGGTTGTTATATACTTTCTGGAAATCTGCCTGGGTTCGGAAACAGGATCCCGGTACAGATAAGATGAAGAAGATTTCAGGTCATATTGCCGAAGGTGCAATGGCATTCCTGAAATCCGAATATAAAGTGTTAGCTGTTTTTGTTATATGTGTTGCAATTCTTCTTGCTGTTTCTGCAGATAGTGAGGATTCATCTCCTATCATAGCCCTGTCATTTATCGTTGGTGCACTGTGTTCTGCTCTCGCCGGATTTATCGGGATGAGGGTAGCAACAAAAGCTAATGTAAGAACTACCAATGCCGCACGAGTAAGTTTAGGTAAAGCTCTGGAAATTGCTTTTGCGGGTGGTTCTGTGATGGGAATGGGTGTCGTTGGTTTAGGTGTGCTTGGTTTAGGATCTCTGTTTTTTATTTATAGTGATATTTTTGGCGTAAGCCAGGTTGCAGATTTAAATCGAGTAATAACCATAATAACCGGATTTTCATTTGGTGCTTCTTCAATAGCTTTGTTTGCCCGTGTTGGAGGCGGTATTTATACAAAAGCTGCGGATGTTGGCGCTGATTTGGTCGGTAAAGTTGAAGCAGGAATTCCTGAGGATCATCCATTAAATCCTGCAACTATTGCTGATAATGTTGGTGATAATGTTGGAGATGTTGCCGGAATGGGCGCTGACCTTTTTGAATCTTATGTGGGTTCAATCGTGGGTACCATGGTACTTGGAGCATCGTTTTTTGGTATTGCAGAATTTGCAGATAAATTTAACGGATTGGGTGCTGTACTGCTGCCATTAGTAGTTGCAGGTACCGGAATCGTTATGTCTATACTCGGGACTTTCTTCGTTAAAGTAAAAGAAGGAGGCAATCCTCAAAAAGCATTGAATATGGGTGAGTTTATATCTTCTGTTCTAACCATAATAGCGATTTATTTTATAATTGATTTTATGCTTCCTTCTGAGTGGATATATAAGGATAAACTGTATGGAGAAACATATTCAATCACTTCATTAAACATCTTCTTTGCTACTGTTATAGGACTTATCGCTGGTGTTTTAATCGGACTTATCACTGAGTATTTTACCGGCACTCATAAACGTCCTGTAATTTCTATCGCAAAACAATCTGTAACTGGTGCGGCCACAAATATCATTGCTGGTTTAGGTACGGGAATGATATCCACAGCACTTCCAATATTAGTTTTAGCAATCACAATAATTCTGGCATTTCATCTTGGTGGATTATACGGAATTGCAATTGCAGCAGTCGGTATGCTTTCAAATACCGGTATTCAGTTGGCTGTAGACGCCTATGGTCCTATTTCTGATAATGCAGGAGGTATTGCCGAAATGTCCGAACTCCCCAAGGATGTTCGTAATAAAACGGATAAACTTGATGCAGTGGGTAATACAACGGCTGCTATTGGTAAAGGATTTGCAATTGGTTCAGCAGCATTAACTGCATTAGCGTTGTTCGGTGCATTTATGACAGCGGCTAATATTTCTTCAATAGATATTTCAAAAGCCACTGTTATGGCAGGTCTTTTCATTGGTGCAATGCTTCCTTATTTATTCTCTGCACTTGCTATGAATGCTGTTGGAAAAGCTGCAATGTCAATGATCCAGGAAGTAAGAAGACAGTTTGAATCGATCCCCTCATTAAAATCTGCTCTTAACCTGATGAAAAAGAATTCGGGAAAAGATATGTCTGAGTGGTCGGAGGAAGATAGAAAAACTTTTGAATCTGCAGACGGCGCAGCAGAATATGGTAAATGTGTTGCTATTTCTACCAATGCTGCTATTCGTAAAATGGTTATTCCCGGGCTACTTGCTGTACTGACACCCGTAATTATGGGATATATTGGTGGCGCAGAAATGCTTGGCGGATTACTCGCAGGGGTTACAGCTTCTGGAGTTTTAATGGCAATTTTCCAGGCAAATGCTGGTGGAGCATGGGATAATGCTAAAAAAATGATTGAAGAAGGAATGGAGATAGAAGGCGTTAATTACGGAAAAGGTTCTGATCCTCACAAAGCAGCGGTAGTTGGAGATACAGTTGGTGATCCTTTTAAGGATACCTCCGGTCCCTCACTGAATATCTTGATAAAACTAATGTCTGTAGTTTCGCTTGTAATTGCGCCATTAATTAAATAATTTTACTCGCTAATTACATAAATATATTAACCCTGCTCATATCTGATTGATATGGGCCATATGACCATAGGGAGGTGTTGAACACCAGATGACAGAACGAATTTATGAAAGTGCAGTTCTATTAAATGCTGCATTAGAAGATGAGCAAATTCAGTCTCTTATTTCAAGAATTAAAGAGTTGATAACAACCAATGGTGGCGAAATAAGTGAGATTGAAGACTGGGGAAGAAAAAGACTGGCGTACATGGTTAACAAAAATAAAATTGGTTACTACGCCATTTTTAGATTCAATGCCCTACCGGATATAATCTCAAAGCTTGAAAGATTTTATAAGCTGGAGGATAATATCTTAAGATATCTTACTATTAAGCTATCAAAAGGTGCATTAGAACAGATGGAAATAAATAAATCTAAGTCTTCAGCCGAAGCCGCTTCAGAAAATAATGATACTAATAATGCTAAAGCCGAAGATAATGAAAGTGAAGTAATTGAAAACGAGCAAAATTCTTAATTTATGATTGTTATGGAGGTATAAACTATGGCTGAACTGAAAATGCCGGAAATCAATTATGTGGTTGTTGCAGGAAATCTCACTAAAGATCCTATTTACAGACAAACAACAAACCATACTCCGGTTGTAAATTTCTCGCTGGCATCAAACCGAAGATATAAAGACAGCTCAAACCAATGGCAGGAAGATGTTTGCTACGTTGGCATTGTTGCATGGAACAAGCTCGCGGAAAGTTGTAGAGACAGGTTGAAGAAGGGTTCCGCTGTTCTCGTTGATGGGGAACTTCAGAGCAGAAGCTGGAAAACAGACGATGGTCATAACAGGAGTATCGTTGAAATAAAAGCTAGGAGAATTCAATTCCTGAACAGGAGAGCATTTAATAATGGTACCGATGATGAGGTAACAGAAGAAACTGACGATAATTCTGAAAGTGAAATTGAACAAAATGGGAAGGATACCTCCGATAATAATAGTACTGTAGATTACACCGAGGATTCATTTGATAAATTTTTATCAAGCGAAGAATCCGATTTAATTAAGGATTAATTCAGGAGTCAGATTATGATGAACACAAAGACAAAAAAGATATGCAGGTTTACTCAGGAAAAAGTAAAATATATAGATTACAAAGATGTAAAGCTGCTGCAAAGATATGTTACCGAACAGGGCAAGATAATTCCTAAAAGAATTACCGGGACGAGTTCCAAATATCAAAGAGAACTTGCAATTGCCATTAAACGTGCACGGCATCTGGCTCTTCTACCCTATGTTTCAGATACAGTAAGATAAAGGAGAATAACGAAGCAAAATGAAAGTAATTTTAAGAAAAAATTTTGATTCACTGGGACAAGTTGGCGATGTTGTCGATGTAAAAAGGGGTTATGCATTAAATTATCTGATTCCGCGTAAAATTGTTTATTCAGCTCAAGCCGGTAATTTAAAAGCACTGGAAGAAGAAAAGAAAAACCTTGCGAGAAAAACAGAGCAGGAATTACATGCTGCCGAATCATTATCCGTGGAGTTGGAAAAAGTTTCCGTAACTATTCCGGTACAGGTTGGTGAAGAAGATAAAATATTTGGTTCTGTTACTACCCAGATGATTGCAGACGCTTTGAGAGAAAAAGGATTTGATATTGATAAAAGAAAGATTGATATAGATGAGCAGATTAAAACACTTGGTATTTATAGTGTAAGTGTTAAGCTGCATTCAAATGTTAATGCTAAAATAAAAGTCTGGGTAGTACGCGAATAGTTGTTAACTGTTTGGGATAAAAAAAGGGAAGCGATTTTTGCTTCCCTTTTTTGTTTTTAGTTCAAACGTAGTTTATCGAACACGTATTTCTTTATTCCTAATCATTTTGGCAATATGAGAAGTGCCGTTTTTTGAAATATTTCTTATCTCGCTTGTAGAAAGTTTTAGAGTTACAAAACGGTTTAACTCCTGTACCCATATTCTTTTTTTCTGAAGATTAGGAAGAAATCTTCTTTTCGTTTTATTATGTGCATGAGAAATACTGTTTCCGCTTCTTGGACCAACACCGGATATCTGACATCTTCTGGACATTAAAAACTCCTTAAAATCGCTTCATGTTAAATTATTGAATAACAAATATAAGAAATAATCAAATTAAAAATCCATAGGTTTTGTTCCATTTTTGGTTAATATTTAACTGATTTTTGCAAAAGTCACAGGAAATAAGATTGATAAAATCCTCCGGCTTTATATCTTGTAGTTGAAAATATTTTGATATCTTCGGATAAGATTAGATTAAAATTATGTCTCTCGAAAAGTGAAGGTTTTTTATGGAATATTATGAACTTCATCCTCAGAATCCGCAATTAAGGTATATTAAAAAAGCAGTTGATATCCTGAAAAATGGGGGAGTAATAATATACCCTACAGATACTGTTTACGGTATAGGCTGTGATATATTTAATCCTGAAGCATTAAACAGGGTAAGAACAATTAAAAACGATCCTGACATAAAGCTACTTAGTTTTATCTGTCCTAGTTTTAAAGAAATATCCAACTATGCAAAAATGTCCGATCAGGCTTTCAGATTGATGAAGCATTTACTGCCGGGACCTTACACTTTTATTTTGCCGGCAGTTAAGCACGTACCTAAAAAATTATGGTCAAAAAGAAATACAGTTGGAATCAGAATCCCTGATCACCCTGTTGCTTTGCAGTTAGTAAGGGAGATAGGTAATCCAATTATCAGCACTTCCACTACAAACCGGAAGGGAAAGGTACTATACGATCCTGCTGAAATCAGAACAATATTTAACTCACAGGTAGACCTTATGCTTGCTGCGGGTAACTTAACGGGAAAGCCTTCAAGCGTAATAGATTTAAGTGATGAAGAACCTGTAATTGTTCGTGAAGGTGCGGGCGATTTAAGCTTATTTGTTTGAGATGATCTCATTCAATTATAATTGCCTGATTTAAATTATTTTTCTCGATGTACATAAGCTGTTGACGCCTGTGCAACTGGTGTCATAATAATTTCATCAATGTTAACATGTTCCGGTCTATTGGCGCAGAAGAACACAGTTTCTGCTATATCTCTGGCAATTAAAGGAGTTAGCCCCTTATAAGTATTCTTTGCTTTTTCTTCATCACCGGAATATCTGACGATACTGAATTCTGTTTCTACAAGTCCGGGGTCGACTGAACTTACTTTGATGTTTTTTCCAAGGAGATCTATTCTAAAAGATTTTGTTAAACCGTTCACTGCAAATTTTGTGGATGAATAAACGTTACCTCCGGGATATGCCTCATGGCCGGCAATGGAACCGATGTTAATGATATGTCCCTTATTTCTTTTAACCATTCCCGGGAGAACAATTCTTGTAACGTAAAGCAGACCTTTAATATTTGTATCAATCATTTCGTTCCAGTCTTCGGTTTTTCCCTCATAAATTTTATCCAAACCTCTTGAAAGTCCTGCATTATTAATTAGGATATCAATCTTTTGCCAATCAGTATCCAGTTGGGAGAATGAACTTTTCACTTCATTATAATTTCTCACATCGAGTTTTATTGACTTAACGGTGGTCTTATAATTTGTGTGTAACTCATTTGCAAACGTATTTAATCTGTCTATACGTCTTGCTGCAAGTAAGAGCTTAGCTCCGGCCCCGGCGAATAATTCAGCACTTGCTTTCCCTATACCTGATGAGGCACCTGTTATAAAAACAAGTTTATTTATCAAATCACTCATGTTTACCCTGTTTTAGAAAGATTTAATTGAATACCAGTTCTTGCTGATGTATTTAGTATTTCTAAATTTATAAAATTATTTGGAAAGGAATTGTTATGCAAAATCAAATTTTAGCTATAAACACCCTCAATAACAGTTCCACATTTATTACAATGGTTGTTATCTAAATTATTTGAAATAACCGTATGCCAGTCTCGACGAATAAGAGCGGTGCCACAGCCCGGGCAAAATGTAGTTTGTCCCTCTACATTATGGACATTACCAACATAGCAGTATTTAATACCCATTGATAATGCAATATTGCGCGCCTTTGTAAGAATAAATTCTGGAGTATGTTGTTTATCTTTCATTCTAAAATCAGGATGAAAGGCTGTGAAATGAATTGGAATACTATTGCCAAGATTTTTTAAAATCCATTCGCATTCGGATTTAATTTCTTCCTCGGAATCATTTTCTTCAGGAATTAATAAAGTCGTTATTTCAGTCCATACGTCGGTTTCTTTTTTAAGCCAGATTAAAGTATCAAGTACATCTTCCAAATGTGAAATAGTATTTTTCCAATAAAATCGTTCTGTAAATCCTTTAAGATCAACATTAGCGGCATCGATATATTTATAAACATCCTTCCGGGCTTTCTTGTCTATGTATCCGGCAGTAACCATCACAGATTTTATATCTTCTCCCCGTGCTAACTGCGAAATATCCATAACATATTCACCAAATATAGTCGGATCATTGTAAGTGTAAGCGATTGACGGAGTACCGTATTCTTTAGCTAATTTAACAACATCTTCCGGGGAAGCTTTTAATGAATTGATATCATCCAGCTTGGCTTTGCTTATAGACCAGTTCTGGCAGAATTTACATCCCAGATTACAACCAGCAGTTCCAAAACTGAGGATCTTCGTTCCAGGTAAAAAGTGATTTAATGGTTTTTTTTCAACGGGATCAATTGCGAAACCTGTTGGGCTTGCATAACCCAAGGTGATGAGCCTACCATTTTTATTCTGTCTTATGTAACAAAAACCGGGCTGACCTTCTCCAATTTTACAATAACGTGGACATAAAGTGCATAGAATTTTTCCATTATCTGTAGGTTCCCACCATTTGGCTTCAACATCTTTATATTTTCTTTGAAACAAATTTACATCACCTCAAATCTTAACCAGTTTACTCTGCTTTTATCCGAGAACGGGGTTCCTGACATAAATATAACCATATCTCCCTCATTTACAAGTCCTGCATTTAGTATGATTTCCTTTGCCTGATCAATTGCTATATGTTCTTTATCTATTTTTTCCATATATAGTGGCGTTACACCCCAACGAAGACGCAGCTCGTTCATGGTTTCAAAACTATTAGATATGGCAATTATCCGGGATTTAGGACGGTATTTTGATAATCCCTTGGCTGATCTTCCTTTGTATGTGAACAAAACAACCGCTTTTGCATTTACTTGTTTACAGATTTCTGCGATACCACGGAAAACCGAATCAAAAAGATTTTCTTCAAGTAATTGTGGAATTCTGAAATTCAGTTTTCTTTTTGGAGTCGGGTGCTTTTCAGAGTTTAAAATTATCTCATTCATTAACCTAACTGCTGCTAGGGGAAACTCGCCAACGGATGTTTCACCGCTCAACATTACCACATCGGTTCCATCCCAAACAGCATTAGCTACATCAGATGCTTCTGCTCTTGTGGGAACAGGTGAATGAATCATAGATTCAAGCATTTGAGTGGCGGTAATTACCAGCTTACCTTCTTCATTACATCTTCTGATAAATTGCTTTTGCAGAACAGGAACTTCCTGTGGTTCGAGTTCCACACCTAAATCACCGCGGGCAATCATTATTCCATTCGAAGCTTCCAGAATGTTTTCAAAATCCTTTATTGCTTCCTTTTTCTCTATTTTTGCTATTACCGGCACATCATGATTTTTTTCTTTCAGCCACCTCCTGAGGTGTGTGATATCTTTAGATGACCGGACGAACGAAAGGGCTATGTAGTCGATGCGTTGTTTAAGCACAAATTCGAGATCAGCAAAATCCTTTTCTGTAATTGAGGGTGTTGAAAGCTTCATACCAGGCAGGTTCATTCCTTTGTGTGGAGAAAGAATACCACCGTTTTTAATTTCGCAAATAAGCGATGAAGTTTTTTTACTGATTATTTTTAATCTTATAAGTCCATCGTTTATCAATATAGGTGCACCTATTTCTGCATCATTTATTAATTCCTTGTAAGAAGTAGAAATTATTTTTTCATTCCCTTTTATCTCTTCAGTGGTAATTTCAATCTGATTACCGGTTTGTATTTCTATGCTGGGCTTACTTAAATCTCCAATCCTGATTTTAGGACCTTGCAAATCTATCAGAATTGCGAGTGGTAAATTTAAATCGGTACAAACATTATGTATTGAGTCAAATAATTTAGTGTAGAAGTCATAATCCCCGTAGGACATATTTAATCTTACACCATCTACACCAGCTTTGATTAACTGTTTAATGGTTGATGGTGATTCGGTTTCCGGACCAAGAGTCGCGAGAATTTTTGTCCTTGCTATTTCAGATTGTTTTGAAATCATTTCTTATCTTTCTTACCGGATGTTGTTCTTTTCTTTTTCATCGCTCTGCCTTTAGCATACATATCCTTAATTTTATTTTCCACAAGATCAAATATAGAATCTTTAGTGTAACCCTTTTCTGATTTTGTGCCTGCAGCAACACCAGTAAGTATTTCAATTCCTTCTTCTACTCTTTCAATGGGGTAAATGTGGAATTCTTTTTTCTTTACAGCTTCAATAACATCTTCTCTCAACATAAGGTCTTTCACATTCTGGATAGGAATAATTACTCCTTGAATTTTGTTTAATCCGGCAGATTTGCAAATATCAAAAAATCCTTCAATTTTCTCATTAACTCCACCGATTGGTTGTACATCGCCTTTTTGATTTAAAGAGCCTGTAACAGCTATGGATTGTCTTATTGGTAAGCCAGAAAGAGTTGAAAGTAATGCAAAGATTTCCGCACAGGATGCACTATCGCCATCAACTGTTCCATAAGATTGTTCAAACACAAGGTTTGCATTAAAGGCAAGAGGGAATTCCTGACCAAATGTTTCTTTAAAGTATCCGGATATGATCAATACACCTTTATTGTAGTGTCGCCCACTCATTCCTGCCTCTCTTTCAACATTAATAATATTACCGCTTCCTAAAGAAACTGTTGCTGTAATTCTTGTTGGTCTGCCGAACGAATAAAAATCTGCAGAGTAAATAGCCAGTCCGTTTATCTGTCCACATCTTTCACCTGTAACATCCATAAGAAAAGATTTGTCCTCGTACATTTCAGTTATTTTTGTTTCAAGCATTCCGTGCCGTTCACGTATTGTCTGGTAAGCCCTTTCTACATGCGATGCAGTAACTATTTCAGCGCCATCGTCAGTTGCCCAGAAGCTTGCTTCACGAGCTAGATCAGCAATTTTAGAGAACCTGGTTGTTAGTTTATTCTTCTGTCCGACAAAAATAGCAGCAATTTCAAGAAGGTGGGCAATTGCATATTTATCGAATTCTTTCAGATTTTCATCTTTTATCAGCTTTTTTATTACGCGAGCATACTCGACTAAAATCCTGCCGCTACGTTTTATTTCATAATCGAAATCGGCTTTAACTTTAAACATTTTTTTAAAGTCATATTCATATTCCGATAAATATGAATATACAAACTGACTGCCTATCAAAATTACCTTCAAGTTAAGATCAATCGGTTCCGGTTTAATAGTAGAAGTAGTAAAATGAAATACATGTGGAGCATCGAGCATTTCAAGTTTATTATAGGTCAAAATTCTTTTAAGTGTTTTCCAGACTCCGCTTTCTTCAAAGATATGCATTACATTTAGTACAAGATAACCACCGTTAGCTCTAAGTATTGAACCGGCTTTTATATTTGTAAAATCACTATAATATCCACCGCGTCCATCGCTGACTCTTTCGATCGCACCGAAGAGATTTGTATACGTTGGAGATGTTTCAATTATAATCGGGCACTCATTAACCGAGGTATTATCGAGAATGATGTTAACATCATAATCTCTGAAATAATCGATAAGCAAACCCTCATTTGTTGATTCGCCCTGAGGTTTGGTTCCTTTGAAGATCTGAATGTTTTCAAGAATATTATTTTCAACCTGGCTGAGATAATAATTTACCTTCGGTTGTGAATAATTTTCCTTCAGATTTTCCATAACAGCTTTAACAACATCTTTTACAGCCTCCTTTTCAAGGTCTCCAAGTTTTTTCTGAAATTCCTGGCTGATTTTTAATCCTTTCTTAAAAAGAAGTTGAAGCTCTTCCTGGTTTTCATTGTATTTTTTCACAATTTCTTTAGCCTGATCCTGTGTAATAACTCCATCTTTAACTTTTTGTTCTAATTGAAAGATCGGTACCTGTTCATCATTTATTAAAGGAAGAATATCCGGTCGGGCAATTTCTCCTATCTTTATTTGACCGAGTGCAAATCCTTTTTTCCTTAGTTCAGAATCGAAACCACTCATCAACTCTTCTTCCATCTTACTGTACTCTGTCATTATATTCTTTTTCTTCTGAATATAATTTTCACTTTCAAGTGTTTGTGGTATTTTTTGTTTAAGTATGTTAATTGTTGAACTTAGAGCACGTTTAAAATATTTTGCTTTCCCTTTGGGAAAGGTGAGTAAGATAGGTCTGTCGTCGTATTGAAAGTTATTTACATAAGCATAATCATAGAGATCAGGACATTCTGAACTAATCTTTTCCAAAATTTGTTTTACGCTAGTAGCCTTGCCTGAACCCGATAATCCAGCAATGTAAATATTATAGCCGGGAGCTCTTAATTCTACGCCAAGCTTTAAAGCTTTTAACGCTCTTTCCTGTCCGAGAATACCTTCAATTGGTTCAATATCGCTTGTGGAAGTAAATTGGAATACATCCGGATCACATTTCCATCTTAAATCCTGCGGTTTTAGCTCTTTGTGTTTTTTAGCTTTTGGGGGATTCATGTTGGTGCTCTTTAAAATTAGTAGTGAGAAAATTCATTCAGTTTTTGAGTACAAAAAAGTAAATATTCTGTATCCTAATTACAAAGATAGTAAGTTTATATGTGTTATATGAAACAAAATAATCTTTTGTATTTTTATTTATCTTTTGATGTTTGGCATTTGAATATATTTAACCGTTATGAATGAAAATGAAATAACAAAAGCACGCAGTTACTTTCCTTATTTAGATAAAGGTATAATTTATTTTAATCATGCAGCAACAGGACCTTTATCAACTAAAGTAAAAGAGGATATCGATAAATTATTTCTGGATAAAAACGAAGGAAAGATAGATAACTATGATGAATTAGTTCAGAAAGTTAGTGAATCGAAACAGTTGCTGGCTAAAATGTTAAATACAACCTCGAACCGGATTGCTTTTACGGAAAACACTTCTAGTGGATTGAACATTCTTGCACAGGGAATGAAATGGAAAGAAGGAGATAGGATAATTCTTAACGATATTGAATTTCCCTCAAATGTTTATCCGTTTATGAATTTGCAAAATAAGGGAGTCGAGATTGATTTTGTTAAATCAGAAAATGGCATAGTTACCGCGGAAAATATAATAGAGGCTATTAAACCTGAAACAAAGTTAATATCCGTAAGCTATGTGCAGTTTTTAAGCGGTTATAGAATTGATCTTGAGAAATTAGGAACTCTTAGCAGAGAAAAGGATATTATTTTGGCTGTGGATGCAATCCAGGGACTTGGTGCAATTAATATTGACGTCGAGAAATATAAAGTAGATTTCATTTCGTGTGGTACGCAGAAATGGCTTCTTGGGATGCAGGGAATGGGATTCATTTTTTTAACCAAGGAACTTCAGGATAAAATTGATGCATCATTTGTTGGATGGCTTTCAGTTGAGAATGCCTGGGATCTTCTTGATTTTAACTATAAATTAAAAAGAACTGCAAACAGATTTCAACCAGGAACACTAAATATAATTGGTGTTTATGCGCTCAATGCATCCTTAAAAATGTTCGATGAATTTGGTTTCGAAACCATTGAAAGGCAGGTTCTAAGCAATTCAAAATATTTTATCGATAAATTATCCGATGCGGAATTTAATCTCATACTTAAAGATTATAATAAGGAAAATCTTTCAGGCATAGTTAGTTTGAAGCATGATGATGCAGAAGATATTTTCAATTATTTGTCCAAAATGGATATAATTTGTGCGGTTAGAGAAGGTTACCTGAGATTTGCTCCCCATTTTTACAATACTGAAAAAGAGATCGATAAAGTTGTTGTTGAACTAAAAAATTATTAAAATATTCATTGATGTTAATTGATAATTATTAATCACTATCCAGGAAAAATAATGAGAGTCATATTTAGATTTCAGTTATTCTCTTTTGCACTT
Organism: bacterium BMS3Abin03; assembly: GCA_022340715.1. Taxonomy (GTDB): domain Bacteria; phylum Bacteroidota; class Ignavibacteria; order Ignavibacteriales; family Ignavibacteriaceae; genus BMS3ABIN03. The sequence goes on from JAJDNK010000027.1 coordinate 33,766, forward strand.
TTAGCGGCGATTGTTTTGCTTTTTAACCAGGGATTTGCACAGAATAATAATAATAAGGTGAGAATAAGCCCTAAAGCTGCTGTTATACAAACTGTAGGATTTACAGATGTGAGGATTGATTACAGTAGACCAGGTGTTAAGGGAAGGGAAATATGGGGTGGTTTGGTTCCTTATAACAAAGTATGGCGTGCTGGTGCAAATGAGGCTACAAAAATTACTTTTTCAACAGATGTAAAAATTAACGGTAAAACATTAAAAGCCGGAAGTTATGGATTTTTTGCTATTCCTACTAAAGATAAATGGACAATAATTTTTAACAAAGTAGCAGATCAATGGGGGGCATTTGAATATAATGAGGCCGAAGATGCGTTAAGATTGGAAGTTTTACCTGAAAAAGATGATGGATGCTGGCAGGAATGGCTTGCTTACGCTGTTACCAAAACTTCAGATAATGCGGCTGTTGTAAGACTTGAATGGGAAAAGCTAAAAATTCCTTTTACTATAGAAGTTGCAATTCCTAAACAATAACTTTTATTATTTAAGACTTACTATATCATCAGGATATGGTAAGTCTTATTCTTAATTCCTGATTTGCTTCAATAGTTCTTTTGTTTTTTTCTTCATCAATTTTTCATTGCTCCTGCTTTCAACATTCAATCTCACAATTGGTTCTGTGTTCGACATTCGCAGGTTAAATCTCCAGTCATCATATTCAACGGATAAACCATCAAGTTTATCAATTTTGCCATCGGAATATTTATCTTCTAATTCTATTATTTTTTTAGCAGGTTCATCAATTGTTGAATTTATCTCTCCCGAACAAGGATAATTTTTAATCATTTCGCCGACTAATTCGGAAAACTTTTTATTTTCTTCACTTATCAATTGCAGAACCAGTAAAAATGGAATCATGCCGCTATCTGAATAAGCATTTTCTCTGAAGTAATGATGCGCCGACATTTCCCCGCCGTAGATGGCATTTACTTCTCTCATCTTTGCTTTTATATAGGCGTGTCCGCTCTTAGAAACTACGGGTTCTCCACCTGCTTTTTTCACTACATCATAAGTGTTCCAAACTAAACGCGGATCATGTACAATTTTTTCACCGGGATTATTTTTGAGAATTGACTTTGCGAGTAAGCCCACAATGTAATAACCATCAATAAAATTTCCATGTTCATCAAAAAAGAAACAACGATCATAATCACCATCCCAGGCAACTCCAAGATCAGCTTCATTTTTGATTACCGCTTCTATTGTAGATTTACGATTTTCCGGCAGGAGTGGATTTGGAACACCGTTAGGAAATTTTGAATCCGGTTCAAAAAATACCTTTATCATCTTAATGGGAAGCTTATTTTCAATTGTATTTAAAGCAGGTCCCACACAACCATTTCCTGCATTTACAACCACTTTTAGAGGATTTATTTTCCCGGAATCGAAAAATTTATTTAGATGATCTATAAAATCACTCATTACATTTTCATTACCTGAGGTACCTCTTCTATCGCCAATTTTTCCCAATTCATTTTCGATGATCATCTGTTCAACTTCGTTCAACCCGGAATCATACCCAACCGGAACAGAATTACGTTTTACAAATTTCATCCCGTTATATTCAGGTGGATTATGACTGGCGGTTATCATTATTCCTCCATCTGCATCAAAATAAGGTGTGGAATAGTAAACCATTTCAGTACCGCACAAACCGATATCGATCACATCAGCTCCGTTATCATTAAGGCCGCGTTTCAATGCATCTGAAATTTCATTTGAAGATTCTCTTACATCGTGTCCGACTACAACTTTCCCGGCATTTATCAAAGCTGAATAAGCCCTTCCAATTTTATACGCAAGGTCGGTATTTAATTCACCGGGCACTTTACCCCTTATGTCGTAGGCTTTGAATCCTGTGATTTTTGGCATTTATAAGCTCCATTTTTAAAGATTCTGAATTTTATTGATAAAAAAATCGTGTATAACTAATTGTATTTTCCTGACCCCAGTAAAGCAATATGTTTACACCTTCTAATTTACAAATTGAAAAATAGTCATACTGGTTTTCAGAAAAAATTGGTTAGAGAATATTTTTTCAATGGACTTTTTAAATTTAACTTTTTACATTGGTAACACTAATTATTCGTGGAGAGAGATATCGAAAATACTGATACTGTAAAGTGGCACTTCGCTAAATGCAACAACTCAAAATGTAACTCAATCTTCCTTGTTAATCCTAAGGAAAAACCAGGTGAACTTGGTTACATTTGTCCGGACTGCAGCGCCAAAACAACTACATCTCATGTTGTTCAATGTTCAAGCTGTAGAACAATTCTGAATTTTGTAAGGGCATCTTCCAATGAAGAAAAAGTTGTTTTCAACGTACCTAAATGTTCGCATTGTATAGGTACAGTTGAGGATGAATGGGAGATTGAACCCCTATATCAGCCGGATTCATACATTTAGTACTTGATCACTGATTAGCTAAAAATATTGATTTATTCTTGATTGAGGGCGTTTTTTACTCACAGGAATGTTTAATCTAATAGTTTTTTACCGGGAATAATTCTAGCCTCGAAAAGAGAAGATCTGTTTTAATGAACCTTTTCCGGTATGAACAATTCCGAATTAAAGTAATAGTGTTTTCCTCAGATAGAATAGTTAAGATAAAAATGGAATGACGAATACTGGGCAAGTGTATTGTTAAAGGTAATCCCATATTCTATTCCAGCCCCAACCTTAAATCCTTCCAGATTAAAACCACGTAAATCCCATCCGCCGGATAATGATAATACAACTCCGTAGCTCCACGAATTAGTATCACTAAATGTTCTGTCATTAAGAGTAAGAAGACCGAATCCTTCTTCTAAAAATATATGATTTTCAAAATACTGGGTTGTTATCCCTTTTAAACTAATTCCCCATAAATAAGGATAATACGGCTTTCTTGTGTTAGGTAAAATAGCATCAAAATCTCTTGCATAAATTATACTTAATCTTGGAGTTACTTCGAGGAATAAGACAGTATTCGTTTCAAGAAAAGCCGAAGCTGTAAAAGTTCCTATTGAGAGAGATTGCCCTTTTATCGTTCCACCGCCTAGGAATCCGCCTGCACCAACTCTCATTTGTGCGAAAGAAAATGACGTAAGCAAAAACACAATTAATGTTATTTTGATTGGGATACTAACAGTTTTCATTTAATTTTCTGAAATTAATTCATATAAATTCTTCAATACAAAGCTAAAGAAATATTTTCAATGAAAATAGAAAGCTTTCTTCACAAACTAAAAACAAAAAGATGGTTATGAGCAAAAAATCGGAAATAAAGATAACCGTTGTTCTGGATGATAAAAACAATCCTGAAAAGATAGAATGGGGAGCAACCGATGCACAATTTGAAGGTGTTAAACCTGCAAAGACTTTACTGCTATCATTTTGGGATGAAAAAGAAAATATTACTCTGGGAATTGATCTCTGGACGAAAGAAATGACTATTAATGATATGAATATTCATTTTTACCAGGTTTTATTGAAACTTGCAGACACATTTGAAAGATCAACAAAAAATAAAAATGTTGCAGATATGATAAGAAAATTCGGAAGTGATCTTGCTGAAAAACTCGAATTATCTGTTAAATAAAAAGTGATTCGGAATTTCTACGTTTTAGCTCTTTTTCCCTTATCGGCATTTAGATTGTATTGCTCACTTTCTCCACGTGGAATTGACAATGATCTCCAGTTTTTTCCTGCAATCATTTTTGCTATAAAAACGATTTGACCCACATGATAACTTAAATGAGCTAAAGACCGGTGTAAGGCTTCTGCCACCGTAATATCCTTGCCCCTGATCGTATTCATCTTTTCCAGATCATTATCTGTGAGGGCATTTATTGAATTAAGAAGCACATTCCATCCTTCATTCCACTTTTTAATCAGATCATTCCTGGAAAGATTTCTTTCTTCGAATTCAGTATCGCGTTTCCTCCAGGTTTTTTCACCATCGGAAGTTAGAAAATCAGTAAATCTTGATTTTAAATTACCTGAAATATGACAAACAATAACGGAGATTGAATTACTATCATCACCATATAATTTATTCAATCCTTCTTCAGATATCTGCTCAAAAGCTCCTTCAGCAAGAACTTTGTAACGCAAGTACTCAGACTTTATGGATTCAATTATCATTAGTCCTCACTATTATTGAAAATTGTAAACTATTCGAACAAATTTTATAAGAATTAATCTTCATAAGTAATTCTATAAATTTTACCGCCAAAATCATCAGAAACCAGCAGGGAGCCATCGTGCATTTGCTGAACATCTACCGGTCTTCCCGAAACACTTTCTCCTTGAAGCCAGCCTGAAGCAAAAACTTCATAGCTCGTAGCAGTGCTTCCGTTTAATTTAACAACGGTAATTCTGTATCCTATTTTTTTACTTCTGTTCCAGCTTCCATGTTCGGCTATAAAGATCTGATTTTTGTATTCTTCGGGGAACATGTCTCCCGTATAAAATCTCATTCCCAGAGAAGCTACATGAGGACCGAGTTCTTGCTTTGGTAATGTAAACTCGGAAGCAGAATGTCCTTTTCCGTATTCCGGATCCGGAATGTTTTTTCCGAACCAGTATGGAAATCCAAAATCTAATCCTTTTTCAGGCGCACAGTTTAATTCATCCGGGGGAATATCATCACCAAGCATATCTCTTCCATTATCTGTAAACCAGAGATTGTGTGTTATAGGATTCCAGTCGAAGCCAACGGTGTTGCGTATTCCATGTGCAAATATTTCGAAATCAGAACCATCCGGCTTCATTCTTGTGATCGATGCAAACCTGGGATCGGCTGAAAGACACACATTGCAGGGTGCACCAATTGGGACATATAGTTTTCCATCGGGACCAAAGCAAATAAATTTCCAGCCATGATGAGTTTCTGTCGGTAGATCGTCTTTAATTATTACAGGTGTTGGTTTATTTCTGAATGTTTTCGAAATATTTTCAAATTTTAAGATTCTACTCACTTCAGCCACATAAAGGTCACCATCTTTCAGGGCAACCCCGTTTGGCATATTTAATCCCGATGCAATTGTAACAACCTCATCGGCTATGAAATCGTTATTATTATCGATCACGGCATAAACGTTTCCCTCGTTTCTTGTACCAACATATAGTATTCCATCTTCACCTAATGCCATTGAACGGGCATTAGGAACATCAGCATAAGTGCTGATTTTGAATCCGGGAGGGAGAGAAATATCACTATTATCATTCAGCGGCCCATTATTGTTATTACATACTGTAAAAGCAACTGGGAAAATAACGAGGGAAATCAGTAGTAAGATGCGGTTCATCTTTTTCATAGTTGTTACCTTTCATCTATAATTTTTACAATTTCACACTTTAGCTTTGTTATAAATGCATTCATACTTTCATTGTCTGAATCAGACAATAAAATAAAAAATAATTTTTTATCATTATCAATCCACATTGAACATTCATTATCCGAATTAAAACCAAAGCTGCTTTTCCAAGCATCTCTGCAATCAACTGAATTGTTAACAACTGTTTGCCATCCGGTATAAGATACCGGCAATTGCAATGAAGTAACGTTTTTTATTGAGGAAGCTAAGATATACTGTTTACCGTTGTAATATCCGTTCTGGATAAACATTTGTGCAAGTACTGCAAGATTTTCTGTGTTTGAATTTAGATCCTCAGATCCTGTAAATCCATCCAAAATGTTTTTTAATATTTCTGTTTTTGTTATGGATTTACCATAACGGAATCCATCCGTACCCAAAAGACTATTCGAAATATTTTTCCCAATTGTTTTTGAAATGAAAGTATTTATCATTCCAAGTGGCTTAAATAGTCTTTCGTTTAGAAAATCGAAGAGATTTTTACCACTCATACGTTCAATCAAGTACTGAAGAACGATATCATTCATTATGCTGTAACGTCGGTTCGTTCCGGTTACATATTCAAGTTTGGAATTAGCAATCGCATCAATTAGCTGGGACTTATTCCAGTTTATACCGAGTGAATCGAATTCACTTCCAAATCCGGAATTGTGCATTAACAGATTTTTTATAGTAATACTTTGCTTATCAGTATTTCTGAATATTGGAATGTAAGAACTAACTTTATCATCTATCGATATTAGACTATCATCGATTAGCAGCATTACTGCCGAAGTTAATGTCAGTGGGGCAGTAAGACTACCGATGTTATAAGTTTTATTAGTAATCAGGCTATCCGGTATGCTAGTTTTATTTTTATCGAATGCATTCTGATAAACGATATTTCCGTTGTGTCCAATACATAAATTAAAATTCGTAACCTTATGTGTTTCTGAAAAGCTGTTAATAACAGAATTAATCTGGCTGAGTAAATCACCATCGATTTTTTTACTGAGCTTTGTTTCCCTTAATTTATTCATTTCAATGCCCGAACCGATTTGATATTTTGTTTTTGGAATAGAAACCGGGAGTTTTCCTTTTATGTATGACTCACCAAGAATTGCCTTAAGACTTGCATTTTGTGAAGAATAAGAAAAACTATATGCATTAATATAGGTAGTAGCTTTTGGCAGCGAAGATAAAATATAAGGGCTTTTAAAGCTAATTATCACTGCTGATGGGGATAATCTTAGAATTCTATTTATAAAGCTAATCTGCTCATTTCTTGTTCTTTCATCTTTTTCTTTGTTTGGTACATCGATGAAAATCGGTAGCAGAATCAGGTCAGAATTTTTAACTGAAGAATAAACGCTGTTGTATTCAGAGCGTCTGCTGTTATTATTTAGTAAGTAAGTGTTTATATCTGTAAATCGCTTGTCCAGAATATCCTGAAAATATCTGGCAGTTTCGTCACCTTTGCCATCAGTTACAGTAATACAGGCAACTTTTTTATACTTTGAAAAATCCACTGGAAGAATTCCCGCATCATTTTTTAGTAATGTTATAGATTGCCCGGCAATCATTTCTGCAAGTTGTTTATGATAGAGGTTGTTTACCGAATCTATAATTTCATCGGTTGTAAGTTTATTAGCATTCCTGATTTTCAACCATCTTTTTGCTGAAAGAATTTTCCTTACACTTCTATCAATCCGTCCTTCAGATATCTGACCAGAATTAACTGCATTATAAATTATTCTAATCGCGCTTGCTGGATCAGGAGGCATTAAAATAATATCGTTTCCCGCATTTACTGCAAGTACAATAGCTGCCTCCATTTCATAAAGATTTGTAATGGCTTCCATATTAAAAGCATCTGTAACTATCAATCCGTCAAATCCTAATTGATTCTGCAGTAAACCTGTAACTATTTTTCCTGAGAGACTTGCCGGAAGTGTATCGAGTGATGGTATTTCGAGATGTCCAACCATAATTGAGCGCAATCCATATTTAATTGCATTAATGAAAGGAAATAGCTCATTGCTGTAAAGATTTTGTAATGATCCATTAATCATAGGGAGATCTGTATGTGAATCTATTTCTGTATTGCCATGTCCGGGAAAATGTTTTGCAGTTGCTATAATTCCGCCGTGTCTTGTTCCCAGAATAAAAGATGAAGCAAGTTCCGAAACCGTATACTTACTCTCAGAGAATGAACGTAAATTAATTACGGGATTGAGATAATTATTGTTGATATCAAGAATGGGAGCAAAATTCTGATTAACACCTATCAATTTTGATTCTTCTGCAATCGCTCTTCCCGCTAAGTAAGCAAAATAAGAATTGAGAGTTGCACCTATTGCCATCGCATGCGGAAATTCCAGTGCATCATCAATTCGTTCTCCTAAGCCTCTTTCGTAATCTGCGGAAATAAGAAGTGGAATATCGGATGAACTTTGAGCCTTTTTTATAAATTCGATCTCCTGTCTTAGTGTTCCCTGGAACATAATTAATCCGCCGATTTTATCTTTTCTTATCAGAACAAAAATGCTGTCATAATCAGGAGAGTAAGGATTGAGTGAAGTTTCAAATACAGGGGCCATAATCATTTGAGCACACTTTTCATAAAGACTCATCGATAAAATTTTATCTTCGATCCATTCTTTATCATCTTCGGTAATGGGAAATACTGAGGGATATTTATAAGTCTTCCCGGAATTGTGGGATAATAATCTATTCGGGTTTCCTAAACCTATAAAAAGGAACATAATGGCCGTAAACAACAAGAACACAAAATTATATATCTTGAACTTTTTCAATGCCCTCGGGAAAAATTAAAATTAAGATGATGTGAATATAAGGATAGAAAATTAATCGGTTAATTCAATTATAAGGTTATGAAGTTCAGGACGGATTTCGGAAATCTTGTGATTTTCTCTTGTTGGGTAAACCCTGTTTGTAAGAAAGATCACATAGAGATTTCGGGATGGATCAACCCAGACTGAAGTTCCGGTAAAACCCGTATGCCCAAATGAAGACATTGAAAATAAATCGCCAGCAGTAGAATTTTCTTCAGATTTTGTATCCCAACCCAAAGCTCTCGTTGATAGATCGGAATATTTTATCGTGAAAAGTTTTATGGTTTCTGGTTCTATAAACTGCTTTCTTTCAAATATCCCTTTGTTCAACAGAACATTAATTAATTTTGAAATGTCTTCGGCAGTGGAGAATAGACCTGCATGACCAGCAACTCCATTTAAAAGGGAAGCCGTTTCATCGTGAACTTCTCCCCATATCAATCTGTGACGCCAGTAATCATCAACCTCTGTTGGAGCGATTTTATATTTCAGTGAATCAGGTGGATTAAAATATGTCGATGTCATTCCAAGCGGAATAAAAATATTTTCTTTACAAAAATCATTAAGACTTTTTCCAGCGGCCTTTTCAATGATTTTTCCCATCACAATCATTCCAAGATCGGAATAAACTGTTTCTGTTCCAGTTTTATGAGAAAGTTTACATGAATATATTTTGTCCAATACCTCTTTTGCATCGGTGTTAGTTTTATAAAATCGAATAAAGGCTGGAAGCCCGCTGTTGTGAAGCAGAAGATTCTTTATAGTGATATCTTCTTTCCCGTTATTTCCAAACTCAGGAATATATTTTGAAACTAGGTCATCAAGTGAAAATAATTTCTTATCGTAACACAACATTGTTGCAGTTGTAGTTGCAATAACTTTGGTTAATGAAGCAAGATCGTAAATAGTATTTTTTGTAACTATGGTTGAGGTATCGTTATAAGTTAAATGTCCAAATCCTTTTTCATAAATGATTTTATCATTTTTAGAAATCAGAACAACTGCCCCGGGAAAAGCTTTATCTTCGATTGAAGAATTTATTAACGAATCTATTCTTGAAAAATCAGGATGTTTATTCTGAGATTTGCAGGAAACAAATCCTAAAAGGAAGAAGGTTAATAAAAGAGCAGAATATTTTGAAAAGTACTTAAACATTCAGTTTCTTCTTTCCGAATTCAGAATCTAAAGGAATAAATTTAGTAATGATAAAAGCCGGAATTGTCGATATCAGTACCCATATAAAGAAATGTTTATACCCGATCGATTCCTGTATCCAACCGCTGATCATCCCCGGCAGCATCATTCCCAAAGCCATTATTCCTGTTGCAACAGCATAATGCGTAGTTTTGAAATCACCATCCGACACATAAATTAAATAAAGCAAAAAACCGGTAAATCCAAATCCATAACCGAATTGCTCGATGGCAACACAGGTGTTAACCAGTAAGAGATTTGTTGTTTGTGTGTAAGCAAGAAAAATGTAAACAACATCCGGAAGATTAATTGCAACAAGCATCCACCAGAT
>JAJDNK010000031.1 GCA_022340715.1 bacterium BMS3Abin03
GGCATTTATGGCTGAATTGTTCCGTCATATAGGACCGAACACAGATGTACCTGCAGGTGATATCGGAGTTGGCGGAAGAGAGATTGGTTACCTGTTTGGTCAGTATAAAAAACTGCGGAATGAATTCACCGGTGTTCTTACGGGTAAAGGATTGAACTGGGGTGGCTCACTTATCAGACCCGAAGCAACTGGTTATGGAGCGGTTTACTTTGCTTCCGAAATGCTGGGAACAAGAAATGAAACACTTGAAGGTAAAACCTGTTTGGTTTCCGGCAGTGGTAACGTTGCACAGTACACTGTTGAAAAAATACTTCAGCTTGGCGGTAAAGTAGTTACTCTCTCCGATTCCAATGGTTACATTTACGATGAAGAAGGAATAGATGAAAAGAAATTACAATTTGTTATGGAACTGAAAAACATAAGACGTGGACGCATAAAAGAGTACACAGAAAAATATAAAAATGCAGTTTACACTCAGTTAGATCCTAACAAAGATCATAATCCGCTCTGGAATCATAAAGCTCAGTGTGCTTTCCCGAGTGCGACGCAAAATGAAATAAACGGGAAAGACGCACAGAATCTTTTAAAGAATGGTGTTTATGTTGTGAGCGAAGGTGCAAATATGCCAACAACATTAGATGGTGTAAAATTATTCATCGATAATAAGATTCTTTATGGTCCTGGTAAAGCAGCAAATGCCGGCGGTGTTGCAGTTTCAGGATTAGAAATGTCGCAGAATAGCATGCGTTATCCATGGACAAGAGAGGAAGTAGACAACAGGCTACATATTATTATGAAGAGCATTCATAAAACTTGCGTTGATATCGCGGATAGATTCGGCACACCTGGAAACTATGTTAACGGCGCTAACATAGGCGGATTCCTTAAAGTTGCAGATGCAATGATGGATCAGGGTGTTGTTTAATATTTATAGATGATCAATTTACTCTTATTCTCTTAGATCATCTTTTCCCTAAGGCGAAGAAATGATTCTCAATTTCTCCACACTTCTTCGCCTTTTCCTTTTCTATAATTACTTTTCATAAAAATTTGTTTTCGATCCTCTTTTGGTGAATTCCTATTAATATATTAATATATTTTAAGACGTTATATTTTTATTAGTAAAATGAATTCCTTAACCGACATAAAACGTTCTCCAACACCATCCTGGATTGATAACGAATACAGCGACAGGATACAGGGTTTCCAGAGTTTGATGCGGTTGAGAATTCGTGATATCCTTCTTGTCTCAAGCCTTTACGATCTCTATTTGTTCGAAGAAGATGGCAGACTCTATGAACTTATCCGTGGAGAATACCAGGGACTGAATCTGAGTCATTCGCCTGAGCTCACAAGAGTTTCCAGTGCACAGGAAGCTATTCGCCTGGCAAAAAAAGAAAAAAGATTCGACCTGATCATTACAACAATGCATATTGAAGATATGCACGCAGTAAGCTTTGCCAAAACAATTAAAAGGGCAGGACTCGATATTCCGATTGTACTTCTTGCTCACGATAATCGTGAATTAAAATCTCTTTTGCTAAATCCTGAAAGAGAAATTTTCGATAAAATATTCACCTGGACAGGCGATTACAGAATTCTTATCGGCATAATAAAATACCTTGAGGACAAACAAAATGTTGAGCACGACAGTAAGATAATTGGCGTTCAGAACATAATTTTTATTGAAGACAATGCACGGTACTATTCATCTTTTCTACCGATCATCTACACAGAAATTCTTAAGCAATCACAGCGCTTGATTACTGAGGGAATAAATCTTACGCATAAATTTCTAAGAATGCGAGCCCGTCCCAAGATTCTTTTATGTTCTTCATACGAAGAAGCATGGGAATATTATTCTAATTTTAAAGATCTGGTTCTTGGAATTATATCTGACATAGCATTTCCTCATAACGATAAAATAGATAATAAAGCGGGAATTAAATTTGCAAAAGCAGTAAGGAAAGAACATCCGGATATTCCGATTCTTCTTACTTCAGATAATTCACGTAACAAAGTTTATGCAGATAAAGTTGGTGCATCATTCCTGTTAAAAAATTCTTCAACTTTACTTTCAGACTTCAGGCAATTTCTTAATACTCAATTCAGCTTCGGAGATTTTGTTTTTAAAAATTCAAAAGGCGAAGAAGTTAGACGAGCAACTGATCTGAAAAGCTTAGAGGAATGTTTGAAGGTAGTTCCATATGAAAGCATTGAATATCATGGTGCAAGAAACCATTTTTCAAACTGGTTAAAAGCGAGAACAGAATTCTGGCTTGCCCATCAATTAAGACCACGTAAAATCTCAGACTACGCTACATCTGAAGATCTTAGACAGGATCTGATCACTTCACTTCACAATTATAGAACACTTAGGCAGAGAGGAATAATTGCGGATTTTAACAAAGAAACTTTCGACCCGGAAAATAGTTTAGCAAGAATTGGTGGTGGCTCACTTGGTGGTAAAGCGCGTGGTTTGGGATTTGTGAACAGCCTGGTTAACAACTACAATATCAGAGACCGTTTTGACCATGTTCAGATTTACGTTCCTCCCTGCGTAATACTTGGAACAAATATTTTTGATGATTTCATGGATACGAATAATCTTAGAGACTTTGCTCTTAGCTGTGATAACGATGAAGAAATAACCGAAAAGTTTCTTAATGCACACTATTTTCCCGAAGAAGCATCGGATGATCTTAAATATTTTCTCGAACTTGTAACCACTCCGCTTGCTGTAAGATCTTCAAGTCTACTTGAAGATTCACAGTATCATCCTTTTGCAGGTGTTTACAAGACTTATATGATACCAAACAATCATGCTGAACTCTCTGAGCGCGTATACGAGCTGATAACAACTATAAAAAGAGTTTATGCTTCTACATACTATGAAAATGCAAAGAATTATATAAAGGTTACATCGTATCGTTCGGAAGAAGAAAAGATGGGAGTTGTAATCCAGAAAATGGTTGGAAATACACACAAGAATAGATTTTATCCTGATATCAGCGGCGTGGCAAAATCCTATAATTTTTATCCCCTACCTCCACAAAAATCTCAAGATGGAGTAGTTTCGGTTGCGCTGGGTCTGGGTAAATTAGTAGTTGAAGGTGGTAGCACCGTAAGATTTTGTCCAAAATATCCTGATGACCTAGTTCAGTTTTATTCTGTGAAAGAAACTTTGAAAAATTCTCAGAAAGATTTTTACGCACTTCAGTTAGATGGAGAAACAAACTTCGGCTACATTCCCCACGATGTGCTTGTTAAAAGTTATTCCTTAAATGAAGCAGAAAAGGATGGATCGCTGCAATATGTTGGTTCAACTTATATTCGTGATAATGATGCAATTTACGACGGATTATCACGTGTGGGTCCACGAGTTATAACATTTGGACCCGTATTAAAAAATAAACTATTTCCTTTCCCTGGAATATTAAATCTTCTACTTGATATCGGAACCTGGGGTATGGGCACTCCAGTAGAAATTGAGTTTGCGGTTAATATGAATTCTCCTAGTCATCAGCAGGAATTTGGATTGTTGCAAATGCGCCCTTTAGTAATAAGTCACGAAGAGGAACAGCTAAACATCGAAGAGCATAAAGATGAAGAACTTATTTGTCGTAGTAACCAGGTACTGGGCAACGGGATAATCAGGGATATCAGGGACATTATTCTTGTGGATTTTCATTTATTTAAACGATCAAAAAGCCGTGAAGTCGCAAATGAAGTAGCTGCTTTCAATAGTCAATTAGTGAATGAGAACAAACCCTATCTTTTAATTGGTGTAGGAAGATGGGGCTCACTTGATCCCTGGCTTGGAATACCGGTTACGTGGGAACAAATATCAGGTGCTAAAGCAATAATTGAAACAAGTTTTAAGGAAATGAATGTAGAACCTTCACAGGGATCACATTTCTTCCAGAATATAACTTCATTTATGATTGGTTATTTCACGATTAATACTGCACACAACAACGGTTTTCTGAATTGGGACTGGCTTCTCTCGGTAAAGCCTCATTCTAAAAAAGAATACACAAAGCATCTTAGGTTTGAGCAACCTTTACAACTGAAAATGAACGGACATATAAATAAAGGAATAATTTTAAAACCCGGTAAATGACTAAAGATTATCTAATAATATAAATAAATCCCAAAATCATTGTTCCACATATCAGTGAAGGAGAATTATTAATGAGACTTTTTCTTTTTACAATAATCACATCCATAATGATGTCTGGTACTCTCTTTGCACAAACAGATTATTCCAATCTGGATAATAACAAAGGTACTTCAATGGAGCCGATTCTTGCACGTGCCGAACCCCTAGTTAAAAAAATTGAGAATAAAGGGAATGAAATCGTTAGAATGGAGTATGATTTAATATTTGATACAAAATCAACAACACGTACTTTGTTTAATGGCTGGACTTACGGAATTGTAGCGTTCGGAGATTATAGAATTAAGGATATTGATATTGCTGTTTACAAGAAATCGAGAGGTGAATGGAAAATTGTTGAAAAGGATGCAGAGAACGATCATGAAGCTACAGTAATTATAAAACCCTACCGCGACGAAGAATACAAAATTGATATTACTGTATATAAATTCAATAAAGACTATACTGCCGGACACTATGGCTTATTAATATTTCACGAATAATTTTTAATTTGGTTTATTGAACAAATCCTATTGTTTCTATAAGGCCGCAAACATTATTAAAAAATCCTGCTTCAGTGAATGGAGCAGGATTTCTTATTATTAGATGTAAGATCAACTTCTTAAAGATAAAATTTACTTCAACAGAATCATCTTCTTAGTTTCAAC
>JAJDNK010000039.1 GCA_022340715.1 bacterium BMS3Abin03
ATTAAAAAGAATTAATTTGTTTATGAGAGGCTCATTAGTTAGATTTATAGCTCCGGTTTATACCGGCTTCATTTTATTAATTTTTTTTAGAGGTTCTTTAGTGAGTACTAAATTATTTGTGGGCTCTCTTCCCTGGTCTATAGACGACCAAACACTGCAAGCTACGTTTGAGAAACATGGCGAAGTTGTTTCTGCTAAAGTTATTACAGACCGTGTTACTGGTAGATCAAGAGGATTTGGATTTGTTGAAATGCAGGATCCCACAGAAGCTAGCAATGCTATAAAAGCATTGAACAATTCGGAGCTTAAAGGCAGAAATATTGTTGTTAACGAAGCAAAACCACGTAATTAAAATATAATATTATGTGTTCCGATAAGGCGTCTTAAAAACGGGACGCCTTTTTTTTGTTCTTTTTACCCCAAAATATTTCTCTCCTACTTAATAAGTGATTTGCATCAATTGACCAATACTGGTAATTGGGTTGATAAAATTATAAGAGTATATTCCCTTACGATTTTCTTAGTGAGGCTGAAATGACTACCTTAAATATAACATCAATAAAAAATCATCTTGCAGAACGAAGAGAAAGATTAAACGAAACAATAAAACACGCTCCTGAACCGGCTAGACTTTTTAATTTACTTCAGCAGGTCGACGCAGCCCTGGAAAGAATTGATAACGGTTCTTATGGTATTTGTAATGTCTGTCATGAATCTATCGAAGAGGACCGTTTACAAATCGATCCGTTAATTACAGTTTGTCTCGGTCATTTAAGTAACCTTCAGCAAAAAAATCTTGAACAGGATCTTGAGCTAGCTAATAAAATCCAGCGTAACCTATTGCCTGAAAAAAACATAAAAGTTAATGGGTGGGAATTCAGCTATCATTATAATCCTGCTGGGCCTGTTAGTGGTGATTTCTGTAATTTTATCAGACTCGGAGATGATTCTGCCCTGTTTACACTTGGTGATGTTTCAGGAAAAGGTATCTCTGCATCATTTATGATGTCTCACCTTCACGCATTAATTAATAGTCTTCTTTCTTTTAATCTACCTGTGAATGGGCTATTACAAAGAACAAACAGGCTTTTTTGTGAAAGCACAGAATCAACACATTACGCTACAATGGTACTGGGAAAAGTAACTTCTACTGGTGAAATAGAAATCTGCATCGCAGGACATAATCCTCCGCTATTGCTCAGAGAAGGAATCGTTACCTCGATGAACGCCACAGGAGTACCGGTTGGCCTCTTTTATCAGTCAGAATACGATATTAGCAAGATCAATCTAAAAAAAGGTGACTCTTTGTTAATTTATACAGATGGTCTTACCGAAGCAATTTCTAACGATGAAGAATATGGCGAGGAAAGAGTAAAGCAGCAATTGATTAAATCAGGAAATCTTTCATCAAAAAAAATTATTGATGAGTTGATTAATGATCATGCAAATTTCATAAAGGAATCGCCCAGGCTTGATGATGTTACCATTATGGTAATAAAAAGAATGTAGTAAGAATACTGGATAGTATTCTTAAGAATAATGCTTTTTCATTACTTCTAAATATGATTTCAGATTTTCCACACAGAACTTGAAATCTTTACTTACTGTACAACTCAAAGCTACCGAAAACAACTGACCATTTTTATTGCTTCCTAAGTGTGGAGAGACTTAATTTTCCAGCAGGAAAAACAGGGATATCTGCCTATTCACAAAAGCTTCTATGTATACTCTAATTCTGAAACCCCCTCTTCATTATAAATTTTTTCTTTTACATATTGATTTTGTGCTATTAATATGATATTATTATGATATCAATTTCTCAAAGGAGCAAAAAATGGAAAAAATAACCGAAAAAAGTGGGAATAGGCTTAATGGTTTTCTAATGCTATTTGTCTCAGTCGTTTTGCTTGCGCTAGACATTTATTTGCTAGTTATGGGGATTAATGCACGTAATCCTAGCTTTTTATGGATTTTTATACCTGTATTTATAATTTTCTTTTTGATCTGGTTTGGTTTTGCAATTGTTCAACCAAACGATTCGAGGGTATTGATTCTTTTTGGAAAATATACCGGTACAATCCGTGACTCAGGATTCTGGTGGGTAAATCCCTTTACCATTAAAACGCACGTATCACTAAGAATTAGAAATTTTAATAGCGAAAAGATCAAAGTGAACGACCTTCATGGTAATCCGATTGAAATTGCCGCTGTAGTAGTCTGGAAAGTCATAGATTCTGCACGTGCTATTTTCGATGTAGAAAACTATGAACAGTTTGTTGATATACAGGCGGAAACCGCTATCAGAACACTTGCCTCGGAATATCCTTACGATACAAATGAAGGTGAGAGGGAATCTCTGCGAAGTAGTCCCACAGAAGTAGCGGAAAATTTACAGAAAGAACTTCAATCGAGACTTGAGGTTGCCGGAGTAAAAATTGTTGAAGCTAGGATTACTCATTTGGCTTACGCACAGGAAATCGCTCAGGCCATGTTACGCAGACAACAGGCTCAAGCAATTGTTGCTGCACGATTCAAAATTGTTGAGGGTGCTGTCGGCATGGTTGAAAATGCATTACGCGCACTAAGCGAACAAAAAATAATTGATCTGGATGAAGAAAAGAAAGCACAAATGGTTAACAATCTTATGGTTGCACTTGTTGCAGATCGTGAGGCCCAGCCGGTTATTAATACCGGAACCTTATATCAATAAGAAAAAATTTTGTTAAAAAATGAAAAATTTATCCGAACTTTCTGGCCAGACTTTAATTCTATATCAACCTTCTATCTGGAAAAGTTATTATGAATTAAAATATGGCGATAAGGTCATTGGAACTGTTCGTTCTCCAAAAATTTTCAGTTCCAGAATCTTATTTAAAATAGAAAGCAAGAAATGGGAAATTTATTCTCCACGGTTCTGGAAATCTGAAATTGCAATAAGGGAGTTGGGTTTTCAACTCCCTTATGCAACGTACAAAAGAGATACTTTAAAATTGCGTGGAACATTGTATCTTCCACGTGGGGCGCGATTGAAATTCATCTTCAAGATATTCAAGGGTGGTTATGAAATACAGGATGAATCCGAAAACACATTGGTACGATGCAAAGATAAAGCATCATTAAAAGCTAAAACAGAGATCACAATTGAAAAAGCTTCGGAATTGATTAACAAGTACCCGTGGGCAATAATTTTAATCTGGTATATATCTTATAAAAGACGTCAGGCAGCACATGCGGGTTAAACAAATAAATTGAAATGGCTGAAAAGAAAAAATTTTTATTAAGAATCGACGAAAAGCTTCATGCCGTTCTGGAAAAATGGGCAGCCGATGATCTGCGTAGTATAAATGCACAGATAGAGTTTTTATTAAAGGATGCTGTACGTAAAGCAGGCAGGCTTCCTGCTGAAACCAATTCTACCGATGACAAGTCTTCCGGGCTGTGACAATTCTTCCCCATTTTCAACACAATAAATGAACAAAAGCAATAGTTTTTTGTCACAAAATTCTGATTTGTATAACTATTAGCGACTTTTACTGTTGTAATTCAAATACTAACTCATTATAAAATATACTTATTGATGGTTCTTCAAATATGATAAATGGATAAATCGATCGGTAAATTTTTTGTTTTTCCTTATTCGATTTGTCAATTTTGTTACATTAATAATCATTCTTTCAATTCTTATACTATGAAACTTTTCATTTACGTTTTACTTTTTTCTTTCATACCCGCACTGCTATTCAGCCAAACAAAAATAACTGGTAAAGTAACCGACTCCGAAAATCAACCACTCCCCGGCGCAAATGTTTTTATTAAAGATTCATACGATGGAATCTCGACCAAAGAAGATGGCTCCTTTTCTTTTACTACCACGGAGGAAGGTGATGCGATTCTTGTAGTAAGTTTTCTCGGTTATAAAAGTGTTGAAAAAAATATTCAGCTAACCGGAAAAGAAATTAATATCGACATTGTCCTAGAGGAAGAAGCAAAAGAATTGGGATCGGTTGTTATCTCAGCAGGTTCATTTGAAGCAAGTGATGAAAAAAAATCTGTTATACTCAGACCACTCGATATTGTAACAACCGGCTCCGACGGCGACATCTACAGCACTTTAGAAACATTACCGGGAACTCAACAAATCGGAGAGACATCAGGACTTTTTGTTCGTGGTGGTTCCGCTTCTGAAACTGTTACAATCATAGATGAAATGACCGTTCAGAAACCATTTTACACAAGCGTGCCGGACATCCCGGCAAGAGGAAGATTTTCACCGTTTCTTTTCAAAGGAATTGTTTTCAGCACCGGAGGCTATTCCGCCCAATATGGTCAGGCGCTTTCATCTGCGTTAATTCTTAAATCGCAGGATCTCGCCGAAGAGACAAGAACCGCAATCAATCTAATGGTTTTAGGCCTTGGTGGTTCGCATACACATAGATGGGATAATTCATCTTTTTCTTTTGAAGGAGGTTATTATAACCTTGCTCCATATTTTAAAGCCTTCAAGCAAAGACAGGAATGGGACACAGCACCTGTCGGTATAGAGGGTAATGCTAACTATAGAATAAAAACATCCGAAACAGGAATGTTTAAAGTCTATGGCTCATACAGTTATGGTGATCTTTCCCTTTATACTAAAAACCTGGATAACCTCACTCTGAAGGATTATACAAGACTTAGATCTGATAATTACTATATAAATTTAAGTCACAAAGATATCGTTGGCGATGATTGGACAATATTTACCGGTGCTTCCTTCAGCATTGATAAAGATAAGTTCAATCTGAACTCCGACAAAGTTAAACAGGATGAAAATTTAAACCAGGGCAGAGTTACTATAACAAAACAGGTGTTGAACAGCTCATTTATCACTTTCGGCGGTGAGTTTCAGAACTTAATCTATACCAGTTCTTTTAATCAATTTGAATCTCGTCTGAATGAGTTTTTTTTCGCCGGGTACTTAGAGTCCGATATCTATTTTACAAATGATATCGCAGCAAGAATCGGTATAAGAGGAGAACATTCAAAAACTATAGGGAAATATAATTTAGCTCCCAGAATATCACTGGCTTACAGGCTCTGGAAATATGACCAGCTTAATTTTGCTTATGGAAAATTTTATCAAACACCGTATAAAGATTTTCTTGTTCAACCTAAAACTTCCGGCTTCACTAATAAAGATTTCAAATTCGAAAATGCAACCCATTACATTTTAAATTACCAGTACCTCGGAAATAACAGAACGTTCAGGATAGAACTTTATTACAAAGATTACGTTAACCTCACAAAGGGTGATTTATATACTTATCCCTACAGCCATCTTCAGAATATTCCATATAGTAACGATGGCGGAGGTTATGCAAAGGGTATCGATATTTTCTGGCGGGACAGTGAAACCCTCCCACTGACTGACTACTGGGTATCTTATTCATATTTAGATACGAAACGGGATTTTGCTAACTATCCCGGTCTAGCAAATCCAACCTTTGCAACACCGCATACTTTTTCATTAGTGTTAAAACATTGGGTTGAACAAATTACAACATACTTTGGTTTAACATATTCTTTTGCAACAGGAAGACCATATTATAATCCGAACAATCCGGAATTTCTCGTTGATAAAACAAAAAGTTACAATAACCTCAGTTTGAACCTTAGTTATATAACAAATGTTTTTAATAATTTTACTGTTGTGTATTTCTCAATTGATAATCTAATCGGTTTCAACAATGTTTATGGATATAACTACTCAACAGACGGAGCAATCAGGGAAGCTGTTCTTCCTACTTCAAAACGTTCCGTTTTTCTCGGTATGTTTATCTCGCTGGGCGAGCAAAGCCCATATTAAAATTAAAAGGAGTTAAAATGAAATTTTTACTATGCTTAATGTTTTGTTTCTATACAACATCTGGTTTGATGGCTGATGACGGAAAGTATGAAAAAGCAATGAAGAAAAATATTTCGATGATCGATTCAGCACAAAATGTTGCAACTATGATCGATGTTGCAAACAGGTTCGAGAGAATTGCTAATGCAGAAAAAGATAAATGGCTGCCTTATTACTATACCTCTCTTATGTATGCGATTGCTTGTTTTGCCGATACAGTAGCAGAAAAGAAAGACGAATACTTAGACAGAGCGGACTATTTTATTAACATTGCCGATTCTCTCGAGCCCGATGAATCCGAAATCTATGTAATGAAGGGTATGATTGCACAGGGAAGATTACAGATAGATCCTATGAACCGCTGGATGAAATATGGCCCGATATCTAATAATAACTTTCAGAAAGCAATTGAACTTGATACACTTAATCCGCGACCAGAATATCTAATGGGAGTAAGTTTGTATTACACTCCCGAACAGTTTGGAGGTGGCTCTAATGCGGCTAAACCGATACTTGAAAAATCTTTAGAAAAGTACAATAAATTCGTTCCAGATAACAATCTCATGCCTAACTGGGGTAGAGAAACCGTGGAAACACTCCTTAAGCAAATAAACGAGCAGGAGCAAACAAGTACGTCCGAATAACTTGAAAACAATAGGGTTAATAGGCGAAACAACGTGGGTTTCCACGCTTGAGTATTACCGGTTGATAAATGAAGAAACGAACAAATAACTCGGCGGCCTCAATTCTGCAAAATGTATTTTGTACTCTTTCAATTATGTTGATATAGATAAGCTTAACAAAGCCGAAGATCATAAAGAAATTACAAGGCTGGTGATAAATGCCGCCCAAAAACTTGAGAACGCCTCTGCAGATTGTTTATTACTTTGTGCAAATACAATGCATATGTATGTTGATGAACTTTTAAAGCATACTTCCCTTCCTCTAATCCATATTGCAGATGCAGCGGCGGCAGAAATTAAAAAACAAGGTTTTTCACAAGTCGGCTTACTCGGTACAAGATGGACAATGGAAATGGATTTTTACACAAAAAGACTTGAAGATGGCGGAATAAAAACAATAGTTCCTGAGAAACCCGAGCGTGAGTTTATACACAAATCGATTATGGAAGAATTTGCAAAAGAAATCTTCTTAGAAGAAACGAAGGATAAATTTCTAAAAATAATTAATGATCTCGAACAAAAAGGCGCACCGGGAATTGTCCTGGGCTGCACAGAAATCCCGCTTTTAATAAAGCAAGCAGACTGTCATCTGCCAATCTTTAACACACTTGAGCTTCATGCAAGAGCTGTGGTCGAGTTTGCTTTGGCTTGACAAACAAGAAATTTCATTCTAAAAGCTTAGCAACAACCCAGCGCCATAGCCTCTATTGCCTAAAACCGGGTATACATTCATCTTAACAGAAGACTCCTGATCATCATATTTTGAATTAAGTTCTATGACTTTAAGTCCCACAATGGTTCCTAACGCTGCTCCTAAAACAACATCAGAAAACCAGTGCTTGTCAGCATAAATTCTTTGAACCGCAGTTAATCCTGCAAAGGAATAAAGTGCTATGGTTGCATATGTGTTATCAATTCTTTGAGATAAAACTGTAGCGATTGTAAATGCTGTTGAGGTGTGACCGGAAGGAAGAGAATTGTCTTCTTCGTTAAACCTGAAGAAATCAAGATCAAAATTTCCATCGTTGCCGTATGGTCGGCTTCTGCCAATTACAACTTTTAGCACCTCTGTTGTTATTCCATTGAGGAAGAGCGCTTCTGCAAGCATTAAGCCGGTTTTTCTTAATCCGGGTTCCCGTGTAAACTGTCCACCAAGATATAATATTCCGCTTAATGCTAATCCATATTGAGCGGCTCCTAATTTTTCACCTGTGTTCATTATATTATTCATAGATGAGTTGTGATTTCTTTTCAAAGCATCACGCACAGGATTATCGAGAGTGAAAGCCAATGCTGTTACACCTGTAATAATCCCCGTCATCATAAAATCCTTGCTGTCGAAATGAAAAGGACTTTGTACAAAATCGAGGGATGTTTTGTAGAATAAAGTTGCATCGCTGCTGATATTGCTGATATAACCGGGATTTATTTTGCCCTGATCGATATCATAATTAACCTGGGCGTGAAGAGTAACAAATGATATAAGAAAAGTTATAATAAGAGCCGATTTTTTCATTACATTCCTGAAAATTGAGGGGTGAAGCTATATAATATCTTTTTAATGATCAATTACTAGATGGGTGACCACATTATAACTCCTTTGATCCTAGTGGTTTTCATAGAATTTCCTTTACTAAAGCAATATTTAATTAAAGTTGAGCTGCTATATTTGTTGTTTCAATGAAACAGAAAAGGCGATCAGCAATGATCGCCTTTTATTTTAAACGAAACTGCTTTTCTAAAAGTCGGTGTCGCCGTTTTTAATCTTTTATTAATTTGTCGTCTCCACTGCCAACCTCGTCCTCTTCGGAAATAACTTTCGCTATGTCCGCAATCGTATCGCCGGATTTCAATTTTATAACCCTGACACCCTGGGTGTTCCTTCCCATTACACGCAGGTCTTTCACAGCCTGTCTTATCACCATTCCTTTAGTTGTTATAATAACAAGCTCATCCGAATCCACCACTTCCATCATTGCAATCATCTTACCATTTTTATCGCTTGTCTTAACAGTAATAACACCTTTACCGCCGCGATGGGCTGTCCTGTAATCCTGTATGTCTGAACGTTTGCCATATCCTTTATTTGTAACCACCAGCAACGTGCACTGCCGTTTAATTACAAGCAGACTTACTACTTTATCACCCTTGCCAAGTCTTACTCCTCTTACACCGGTTGCTGTTCTGCCCATATTGCGTACGTCTTTTTCATTAAAGCGAATTGCAAAACCGTTCCGTGTTCCGATAACGATATCGTTACTTCCCTCCGTCATCTTAACTTCTATCAGGCGATCTCCTTTAACAAGATTAATAGCATAGATACCACCTTTCCTCACGTTACCATAAGCAGAGAGAACTGTTTTCTTAACCGTTCCGTTTTCAGTAGCCATAATCAGATATTTATCTTCAGAAAATTCTTTTACTGCAACGAAAGCAGTTATGGATTCTTCCTTATCCTTCTGCAACAGATTCAATATCGACCTGCCTCTCGCTGCTCTTCCGCCTTCCGGAATTTCATGAACTTTTAACCAATACACTTTTCCTTTATCTGTAAAGAAAAGAATGTATTGATGAGTTGAGGCGATGAACATATGCTCAATGAAATCATCGTCTTTCGTACCTGCGCCTGTTACACCTCTTCCGCCTCTTCCCTGTCTCCTGTAACCGCTGACCGGGAATCTTTTTATAAATCCGCTGTGGGAAATTGTTACAACAACATCTTCTTCTGCAATTATGTCTTCAAGAGAGAAGTCTTCGTAATCATAAACGATTTCTGTTCGTCTTTCGTCAGCATATCTTTTCTTTATTCCCTGCAGTTCATCCGTGATGACAAGTCTTCTTTTTTCTTCACTCTTAAGCAGGCTTTTCAGTTTCTCGATAAGCTTAATCGTTTCCTTGTATTCATCTTCTATCTTTTGTCTTTCGAGTCCGGTTAAACGCTGCAAACGCATATCGAGAATTGCTTTAGCCTGTATCTCGCTCAACTTGAATTTTTTCATCAAGTTGTTTTTTGCTGTCTCTACATCCTTGGATTTTTTAATTGTCTGAATAACCGCATCGATGTTATCGAGAGCAATTATATAGCCTTCAAGTATGTGCGCACGTTTTTCTGCAGCATCGAGTTCGAACTTTGTTCTTCTTACGAGCACATCCATCCGGTGATCAAGGAAGTATTGCAGCATCTCTTTAAGGTTAAGAACTTTTGGAACACCATTCACCAGTGCAAGCATGATGACCCCGAAAGTCGTCTGCATTTGTGTGTGAACAAAAAGCTGGTTAAGAACTATCGCCGGTTGAGCATCTTTTTTAAGTTCAATAACGACACGCATTCCATCGCGGTCTGATTCATCACGGATATTACTTATATCATTAATCTTTCCTGCTCGAACAAGATCAGCCATTTTCTCGATAAGATTGGCTTTGTTAACCTGATAAGGAAGCTCAGTTACAACTATGTTTTCACGGTTATTTTTTAGTGTTTCAATATTCGCCTTTGCACGAAGAACCAACCTTCCTCTTCCTTTAAGATATGCATCCTTCACTCCTGAATAGCCATATATTATGCCTGCTGTGGGAAAGTCAGGAGCAATAATCTTTTTCATCAGTTTTTCTATGGTAATCTTGGGATCTTTAATAAGTACCACCAAACCGTCGATCACTTCGCCAAGGTTATGCGGCGGAATATTCGTCGCCATTCCTACTGCAATACCGCTTGCACCGTTTATCAATAAATTTGGAAGATACGCCGGGAGGACTGTTGGTTCCTGAAGCGAATCATCAAAGTTCGGGATGAAATCGACTGTGTTTTTATCAAGGTCATGAAGCATTTCTTCTGAGATACGTGCAAGTCTTGCTTCGGTGTACCTCATTGCCGCGGGAGAATCGCCGTCAACCGAACCAAAGTTTCCCTGTCCATCTACAAGCGGATAACGAAGTGAAAACTCCTGAACCATTCTAACCATAGAATCATAAACGGCAGTATCTCCGTGCGGATGATACTTGCCGAGAACTTCACCAACTATTCTTGCGGATTTTTTATATGGTTTGCTATGACTCATTCCCAGTTCATGCATTCCGTACAATACTCTGCGGTGAACTGGTTTTAGTCCATCTCTAACATCCGGCAATGCCCTTGCAACGATAACAGACATTGCATAATCAATATAAGAGGATCTCATCTCCTCTTCTAACGTTCTTGGAACTATCTTTTCAAAAATTGTTGCCATAATCTAATTCTATTTCAAATTCCTAAATTGTTAAATATCCAGATTTGCATATTTAGCATGCTTTTCAATAAATGCCTTTCTCGGCTCGACATCGTCTCCCATAAGGGTTTCGAATATTTTATCTGCAGCTGCAGCGCTTTCAAGAGTAACCTGCAGCACAGTTCTTGTTTCTGGATTCATTGTTGTTTCCCAGAGCTGCTCAGGATTCATTTCACCTAAACCTTTATAGCGGGAAATAAGAACTCCCTTAATTTCTTTTCCTTCTTCTAGTGCTTCCTCAACATCTACCTTTTCGCCTTTACCATTCGATTTAAATCTTTTAAGAATATTATCTCTTTCAGCATCGTCGTAAGCATAAAATTCCTCTTTTCCTTTTTTGATTTTATATAGTGGGGGTTGGGCAATATAAACTTTTCCGGAAGTTATTAAATCCTTCATATGCCTGTAAATAAATGTAAGAAGCAAAGTTCTTATGTGGCTGCCATCGACGTCAGCATCGGTCATCAGGATAACTTTTCCATACCTCGACCTTGCCTGGTCGAACTCTGCACCAAGCCCTGCACCTATTGCAGAAATGATAGCCTTAATTTCGTTATTTTCGAGTATCTTATTAAGCTTTGCTTTTTCTACGTTAAGAATTTTTCCTCTTAACGGAAGTATTGCCTGGAATTTTCTATCCCTGCCTTGCTTTGCTGAGCCTCCCGCAGAGTCACCCTCGACAATGTATATTTCACAATGTTCAGGATCGGTGATGCTGCAATCTGCAAGCTTGCCGGGAAGGTTCATGCTATCAAGTGCATTTTTCCTCCTGGCAAGATCTCTAGCCTTACGGGCCGCCTCTCTTGCCTCAGCTGCACGTAAACACTTTTCTATAATTTTTCTTCCAACCGGTGGATTCTCTTCAAGAAACTCCGCAAGCTTTTCACCAACAAGTGTCTCTACTGCAGATTTTGTTTCACTGTTACCGAGCTTTGTTTTTGTTTGACCCTCAAACTGTGGCTCTGCTACCTTAACAGATATAACACCTGTTAAACCTTCACGAAAGTCATCGCCTGTAAGAGAAATTCTTCCTTCTTTAATGAGATTGTTTTTATACGCATAGTTATTAAGCGTTCTTGTTAGCGCAGTTTTAAAACCTACTAAGTGTGTTCCACCCTCATGTGTATTAATATTGTTTACATAAGAAAAAATATTTTCAGAATAGTTATCTGTATACTGGAATGCAATTTCAACCGGCGTGTTATCCTTCTCGCCTTCTATGTAGATAGTTTTATGAAGTGATTGTCTCGATGCATCAAGATACTTAACAAACTCTATCAAACCGCCTTTAAAGTGAAAAGTTTGTTCTTCCCCACCATTTCTCACATCTTTAATTTTTATCGTTATGGTTTTGTTAAGGTAGGCAAGCTCTCTCATTCTTTCTGCAAGCGTATCGAATTTGAATTCCGTTGTTTTGAAAATTGTATTATCCGGCATAAAAGTAATAGTTGTTCCTCTTTCGCCTTTCTTTGCTTTTCTTATTTCTTTAACCGGCTTTAACGGAATACCTTTTTTATATTCCTGGAAATAAACTTTTCCATCCCGCATAACCTCTGCTTTTAGCCAATCTGATAATGCATTAACAACAGAGACACCAACACCATGAAGTCCTCCGGAAACTTTGTAGGATGTCTTATCGAATTTACCGCCTGCGTGCAATACAGTCATTACAACTTCAAGTGCAGATTTCTTTTCAATCGGATGAATATCTATCGGGATTCCTCTTCCATTATCAGATACCGTAACAGTTCCATCCTTGTTTATAGTAACTTCAATCTTATCGCAATATCCAACCATTGCTTCATCGATACTATTATCTACGACCTCATTTACTAGATGATGAAGTCCCCGCTCACTTACATCGCCGATATACATTGCAGGTCTTTTACGAACTGCTTCAAGCCCCTTCAGTACGTTTATATTTTTAGCATTGTAATCGGACTTTGACTGTTTCTTTGCCATATACTTTTCTTGACCTCTTACTTATACTTCAATTAGAAAATTTTATTCCTTTTATTCGTTCTTCTTTATAGAAGTTATTTATTTTTTCTACTATTTCTCTTTCTCTAAATTTTAATTCGCTACGCCAAACAGCATTTTCTACTTTCAACTTTAAAAACATTTTGTCTACCTTATGCGGAATTGCCACCTTTTTCAGATCGGGGAAAATTTTATGGAAATCAATTACCACATCCGATGATTTAACAATGTTTCGTACTTTATACAACCCCGGCTCTCTACTGAAAACCTCCTTGAGACTTTTAAATCCTTCAGGCATAAGATAAAACACCATCGCCTAATTTTATAAGTTTATCATCATTATCTTTTTTCAGAAACTTGAAGTTCCCAAAGTCAGTTAATGTTACAAATGTCTGACCTACCTCTTTTAAATAATCACTGATTTTATGTGCACGAGAGGCATCCAGTTCTCCGAAAACATCATCAAGCAGAAATATTGGTGTCTTCCCGGTAATATCTTTCAGATAGAAAAACTCCGCAAATCTTAATACCGTTTGAAACGTTTTATGCTGTCCTTGTGAACCAAAGGTCCTAAGGTTTTTATCATTTGTATAAAAAATAAAATCATCTCTGTGTGGACCAACAAGATTCGTAGCCCTTCTCATTTCTTCTTCTCTTTTTACCCATAGTATTTCGGCAAACTGATCTTTTATATTTTCCTGTTTGTATCCATCCAGAAAATAATATTCTATTTTGGGCCGTTCTTCATCATTCATTATTTTACTATACGATTCGGAGATATACCTAATAAAATTTTTTATAAATGAAATACGATGTTCAATTAAACCGGTTCCGGATTCTACTAACCGGTTTGTCCAGGAATCAAGTTCATTTGTCATACTACTGTTTCTACTTTCTTTCATCTTGCTTAATAAAGATGAGCGATG
>JAJDNK010000051.1 GCA_022340715.1 bacterium BMS3Abin03
TTCACCCTCTACAACAATTAACCGCGGAAATATCAGGCGTAAATGATTTACTAAATAGATGATATAAATAAGAATTGACTGTTAATACTTTGATTTTTTTTGTAATATGAGATTACTAACGTGCGTAGGGTAAATCGTCAAATTTTAGATTTTGCCTACTAGTATTTAGTATTAACGAATTAATAATCCGGAGAAAATATTATGCCTATTTTCATGGATCGACACGACATTCTTGGTGTAACTGCAAAACATGTTGCTGAAGTTCACCAGAAAGATCTAAAGGTCCAGGGGAAGTTTGGATGCAAGACTTTAACTTACTGGTTTGATGAGAAAAGCGGTGTTGCTTTTTGTTTGGTTGAAGCACCAGAAAAGCAAGCTGTTATTAATATGCATGACCAGGCACACGGGATAATCCCGCATCAGATAATAGAAGTTGAAAGAAATCTTGTTAAATCATTTTTGGGCAGAATTACTGATCCCGAAGCTAACAAGAAGTCTGGAGAACCTGATCTGGTTATTAATGAATCTGCTATCAGAACAATTCTGTATATCGAATTAAAATATCCGGATGATCTAAATTCTAAAATATTAAAGGAAAATTCTCTTTTTCTTCCTGATGTCTACAGTAACCTTATACATAAAACCCTGCAGCAACACGGAAGCAATAAAATAAAAGACACCGACGATGGTTTTGTTGCCTCATTTACTGATGAAATAGATGCTCTGCAGTGCGCAAAAGAATTACTGGCTAATCTGAAGGAAATTAATAAAAGAGATACTCACCAATGGATAAATGCATCAATTGGATTGAGCACCGGGGCACCGGTTACTGATAATACCCGGTTTTTTGGTGAAACGATCAGACTTACTAAACGCCTGGCATATATTGCTGAGCCCGGACAAATAATGTTGTCAGCTTCAATAGGGGAACTTCACAATACAGGAAGCTTAAAATCATCAAATAAAAACAAACTGGTTAAAACTCTTAACTATACTGAAGAGAACTTTCTGAACCAATTAATGGAACTAGCAGAAAAATGTCTCGATCAACCGCATTATAATGTAAACGATTGCTGTAATCAGCTTGGCGTTAGCAAATCACAATTGTATCGCAAAACAACTGCGTTAACCGGGAAAACGCCGAATGAATTTATAAAAGAATTCAGGTTGAGCAAAGCTTTAAAACTCATGCAGAAACATCGCGGTAATATTTCTGAAATTGCATTCGAAACCGGATTCAGTACCCCGTCTTACTTTACACAATGTTTTCATAAAAGGTATGGAATTCTACCTTCGGAATATGAAGCTTCCGTAGCTTAATATCGGGCACAAATCTCTGCCCTATAATTCCTGCTTTGAAACAATTTTGATAGTAATTGGTTCAATACTGATAGACATACCCCAATAATATCTCTAGGTTCACACTAAATTAATTTTTACTCAAGATTTAAGGAGTCCTGATGAAAAGGTTCATCTTTTTTCTGTATGGCATAATTTGCTACATAATATTCCTTGGAGCATTCCTTTATGCCATAGGTTTTACAGGGGACCTCGTAGTTACCAAAACTATTGATTCAGGTTTTCAGGGTGGAATAGGTGGAACATTGATAGTAAATCTCTTGCTACTTTCCCTTTTCGCTGTACAGCACAGCGTAATGGCCAGGCAGGCATTTAAGAAACGCTGGACAAAAATAATTCCCAGACCCATTGAGAGAAGTACTTATGTCTTATTTTCAAGTCTGGTATTAATTATATTATTTTATTTCTGGCGACCACTACCGGAACAAATCTGGAACACCGGGGGTACTGTAATAGCTCCTATTCTTACCGTTCTCTTTTTTGGTGGATGGTTTGTGGTTTTAACCGGCACTTATCTTATTAATCACTTCAACCTGTTCGGATTGCAGCAGGTTTACCTTTACTTAAAAAAACGTGAGCAACAATATCCGAAGTTTGTAACACCTTTCTATTATCAATTTGTAAGACATCCATTAATGCTTGGATTTATAATTGCATTCTGGGCAGCACCGGTAATGACTTTAGGTCATCTGTTATTTGCAGTAGCTTCAACAGGTTACATACTTATTGCCATTCAATTAGAGGAACAAGACCTGGTAAGATTTCACGGTGAAGCTTATAAGAGATATCAAAGAGAAGTGTCGCAAATTATACCAATGCCCCGCAGGAAAAATATTCTGGTGGAAAACGTGCGGTAAAACTGTTCGTATAAATAACAATACTCTTTAACTAATTAAAAGGAGGCACTATTATGGCTCTGTTCATGGACATTCACAAAGGGGTTGACGGCTTAACAGCTCAGGCTGTTGCCGAAGCACATAAAAAGGATCTGGAAAAACAGGGGCAGTACGGTGTGAAATATCTGAAATACTGGTACAATGAAAATGATGGTACAGTATTTTGTCTTTCTGAGGCGCCGGACAAAGAAGCGGCATTAAAAGTTCATAAGGAAGCGCACGGACTTATGCCGGATGATATAGTCCAGGTTAAAGAAGGAAGCTAACTTTTATATCCTGCCGTATTTATGCCCCGGTTCTGCCGGGGTTTTTTATTTTGGTTTGTTCATCAGGCAGATCTGGAACAACCTGAATTGGTATTGCAAAAAACCCTCATTCGGGTTTTGCTTTACTCTTAAGAAATTACGTTCTTACGGTGGAAATTCAGGAGAGTTGAAGATGAAACGTTTATTACTTTACTTCCTTCTGCTTTTAATTATACTATTCATTTCCTGCAAGGATGATAATCCCGTAAAACCGGATGACACACTTGTAAGCACAGGAAACTTTCTCGACAGTGTAATTACCAATAATCTTATCGCGAAAATTGTTGGCGGCAATTACGGTGAAATCCACAGTCTGCTTATTTATAAAGATGAGACACTTGTTGTAGAAAAATATTTCCGTGGTTACAGTCGTGATGATCTGCACGTTTGTTACTCGGTTACCAAAAGTGTTACATCAGCTTTAATCGGGATAGCAATTGACAAAGGTTACCTTGACGGAGTTAGCGGAAAAATTCTCAACTTCTTTCCTGAGTACACGAACATCCGGAACGACGGCACATGGAAACATAGAATCACACTTCAACACGTTCTCTCGATGAGTGCAGGTTTTGAGTGGGATGAATTTACATATTCCTACACAGATTCGCGTAACGATATAAGAGATTTTATAAACAGTCCCGATTGGATAAAGTACATTCTCGATCTTCCGGTTGTTTACCAGCCGGGAACAATATTTACATACAACAGCGGATGCTCAACACTTCTTGGCGGTGTGATTGATAAGACAACAGGAGTAAAAGCAGAGCCGTTTTGCAAATCAAATATTTTCGATCCTCTTGGAATTGTAAACTGGCGTTGGGAAAGAGGACCGAACGATGTAGTAAATACATTTGGCGGATTAGAGCTGAGACCTCTAGACATGTTAAAGTTCGGCAGGCTTTATTTGCAAAAAGGGAAATGGAATGATGTGCAGCTTATAAGTGAAAGCTGGGTTAACAACTCCACCGCAGCTAAAATAGATATAAACAATTATTATGAATATGCTTACCAGTGGTGGAGATATAAAGATGCAAGCACAACCGCACACGTGTTACACGTTAATGATGTTTTTTATGCTGACGGCTGGGGAGGACAGTTTATCTGGGTGGTTCCTCATCTTAATATGGTTGTTGTTACAACCGGCGGCAACTTTGAAAATGGCAATGAACCTCTCTACTTCTTCAGAGATTATATTTTGCCTGCGGCGTATAGTGAAGAATGAATTTTGAACGATCCGTTTTCTATGCTTCCGCATATCCTGTGCAAATGATGAAAGGAACGGAATTAATGCTGCTGCGATAAACACTACGTTTTTTAACATTTTTTACTCCTTTTTGATGTTTTTAATTTTGTTTAACTAATAGAGGGGAGCTAGGTTGAAAAAGTTCGATTGGGAATAAAAAAAATTATTGGGATATGGAAACAGCCCGAAAACGGGCTTTGTTAATAGTTAAAACAAACAATGCACTCCGAAAATTCCGATTTCTATTGTAAATGTTTGCAATGCTTTCATAAATAATTTCTAATTTATATAATAACTTGAAGTTTATTATAGACTTAAAGAATGTTTATAAAAGATAAATTTGTGAATAAAAAGATTTATAATTATTAACCTATAGCTGGTTTTTCTAAAAGGAAAAATTCAAATATGAGTAAAGAAACGTTTCAAATAGCTTTTATGCCCTATGCACCTATTCAAGAAACATTCAAATTGGGTCAATATGATATCTGGCCATTTTATAAAGAAGCCGAAAATATAATTGAAGATAAAGTGGTTCTAGAACAATTGAAGAAATTTTTTAGCAGATATGTTGAATTTAAGTTTCAAAAAGAATTAAAGAGACATGAAGAACAACCATGCCAAATAATAATAATTTCACCTTTGAATTTTAAAGTTGGTCAGGATAAATTTTTAGAAAGTCAGATAAGAGACATAGTCTCATTGGTACATGTTATTGCTTTTTCATCCATCTTTGAAATAGGTTTTACTCCAAATACATCTGATCCATTCCAAGTCCACATTCAAAATTTTGTTAAAGGCGAGGAGGGTTTATCAGTTTGGGACAAATTCTATATGAATTATAATCTTTTTAAAGTTTTAAAACCATTATATATTAGCGATTCATTTTTCCCTTTCAAACCCACCGAACTAAGTAATACTCTTGTAAATAGTCTAGAACTAAGAGATTCTAATAATAGTATTAAAAGAATCTTTCGATCCTTAGAATTACTCTATCATACTATCACATTCAGTGATATGATAACCGATGAACACAGATTATTGACTTTACTTATGTCATTTGAAGTTTTATTGGGTTTTCAAAATAAACAAGAATTTGTAAAATCAATAAAGCAATTTATAAGCGGCCATAAACCCATTTATTCTGAACGAGAAATTTATCTTAAAAGAAATGATAAGCAACTTGTAAAATGGCCATTGACTTGTTGGTGGGCATATGACTTATACGATTTAAGGAGTGAGATTATTCATGGAGAAGTTGTACACTGGAAATATGAAGAATATGGCACTGTTTGGCAGAGAGTAACTTTCGCCGGAAATTTATTTAAAAGAATATATAAATTATTACTAAAGGAAAATGGATTATGGGAGGATAATTTCTTGAGTGGTCTGGTTGAGACATATGATATGGATGAGAAGCTTATAGAAATTATGAATGAATTCAAGGAAATGCATCCTGATATATTCAAATAAAATTTAATTGGGTGAACATCTCGAAAGTCAATATAATATCGGAGCCATATTTATTTACTTAAAAATGTTTTTATCAAAGCAAAAAGTTTAGAAGGTTCTTCAACCTGCGGGTTATGTCCGCTGTGCTCAAACATAAAAAACTCAGCCTGAGGACAGTACATCTTAAACTGTACTTGCATCCACGGAACAGCAACTCGGTCATAACGCCCGGCGTAAATTAGTATTGGCATCTTCAAATCTTTTAGCTGCTTCCTGTAATCAAACGTCCCGATATCGCTGGTTAATTCAAAGTCGCCGTCTTTGCCAACCATCTGGTAATACAGTTTCCAGTTAAGAGGATGCGGGTAAGCTTTTTTCCTGCCAGGTTTAAAGTAATCGGGATTGTAAGCATACAAAAATCCGTAAGGCACCCGCCCGTAAATTTCCTGATGAATTGGATCACTTGATACGGCACCCTGCATTCTTACCTTCATCAGCTCTTCCCATACTTCAGGATAATTTGTTTTTATTTCGTGATTGGAATTATCACAGTTCTCCTGCCACATAAGGTAGCTGTGAAAAGTATTTGCAAGTATCAGGTGAGAAACATTTTCAGGATATTTAATTGCGTAACCCTGTGCAACCACTCCACCGTATGAATGACCGAGAATATTAATTTTACCAAAGCCCATCGCCTTACGTAAACCTTCAAGGTCGTCAATATCTCTTTCAATTGTATACTCGGTAACAACTTTTGCAGTGTCGGACTTCCCTCTTCCGAAAGCATCGTAATAAACAAGAGTGTTTGTTGTTGAAAGCGAGTCGAATCTTCTTAAACCGTAATGTGTTCCACCCGGTCCGCCTGCAATAAAAAACAAAGGTTCACCTTCCCCGAAGCTAACCACCCAGAGCTTTGCGCCGTTTACTTCATAATATTTTCCATCCGTTTCACTGTCGGGGAATTGCGCATAGATGGTTATGCTTAATATTAATGCAAATAGAATTGTTAAACGTGTTTTCATTTTTTACCTCAGGTTGATGTATGAGCGGGTTCAGATATAAATATCCTGTTATGAATCATAAAATAAGAAATCCCCGTAAACATTTCTATCAGGACAGCAGATCAGCCACAATAAATGTAATAGCCACACTTCGACCAGCTCAGTGTGGCAATTGGTCTCGGGATAATATGTTTAATATATTCTCAGTATGCGAACTCTCTTCCGCAGATAGTACCGGAAGTGGAAGTCAGTGTTTCATTAATGTTTATCGAGCAGTTTCCACTCACATCAGTTACCCAGTCCTCCTTACCAACTGTTCCGCTGTAGCTGAGCACCGGGGATGCATGAGTAATAGCTTTATGAACCAGTGAAAAGGTTCCATCAGCAGTAACGACACCGGAAAATGTAAGGTTATACTTTTCACCCATTCCTTTACAGTTAGTCATCTGCAGAATAAGATGCAAAGTATTCACCCCGTTAGAGCTTGAATAAGCGGTTGATCCGGTTACATGCACAGTTCCACCCTGGGGACCTGCAACTGTGAAATCTTTATTACCCACAGATTGCCCGGCAATGTTCTGGTTCCATATATACCAGAATATCTGGATATAACCGTAAGCTGTGTGTTCGTCCTGGCATGACTGGTCACAAACAGGTGCCTCCGGCTCGTTAGTATTTTCTTCTTCTTTACAACTAAAAAAAAGAAAGCTGAATACAAATGAGATGAGCAGGAAAAGAATAGACTTTTTCATTTTTGTTTCCCTTTGAAAGTAGATTGGTGGTTAATAGAAGGTGAGTTCCGTAAATCGGAAAATCTTTTATATTAGAAATAAAATCAACAAAGAAGCTACGATTCATTTATTCCCTTGGTTTAACCGGAAATTTTTATTTTCCGAACAACGAAAAAATATATAAAGAGCAAATAGTTTTCAATAGCCTTACAATGGGATTACCGGCATTTAATATTAAAACCTAAATAAGACTTGATAAACGGAATAATTCTTTAAACCAGTAAAAATTTAACCCGTCTGCCGCCAACCATTTATTTATATAATTACCGCTCATAAAAAATACCTGTTTCTGTTCGTTACAATTAATTAAGTTCTAACGTTTAAGAACAAAACAGATACTTTCACAAAAAGGATAGTAATATGATATTATTCAAATACCTGCTGGTACT
>JAJDNK010000083.1 GCA_022340715.1 bacterium BMS3Abin03
CTTCCATTCTCTTTCATATTGAGCTTGCGTATCTTTTAAATTCTGGTTTGCTTGTTCAATACTTTCCGAAGCATCTTCAGTGGTTTTTTCTCGGTTGTTATTACAACCGGTTAATAGAGATCCTGCTATCAGCAGGATAGCTGGGAAGATGAAATATTTTTTTTTCATAATGCTCCTTTTAGATAGTTTGAAAACATTTATAGGCTTAATATCCCGTAAGTCGGAATCGCTTATTAAATATTAAGCGTAATAGTTTTCTGAATACATTTGTATGATATACAGAAGTTAAGAGTTGTTCAATCGGGCAAAGGGATGAAAAAGGACTTAATCCTATTGGCTGGAAATAATTGTTATTAGCGGTAAAGAATGAATTAGTATTTGTAACTGCTTTCGCTTTCTCCGATGTAGCATCGCTTATAGCAGTAAATAAAAATAATAGTAGGATGAACTAAATTGAACTGTTTTTTTATAATGGTTGTGCGTACCTAATTAAATCTCCCCAGAGAGTCGTAAATATTTCTTCCGTATCGAGGGGAAAAAAGTGTTAACCTTAAAAAAGTTCGGGCGCTGAATACTTCAACAGGAACTACCTGATATTTTTCTGAAGTGAAAACCGTAAATCGTAAACAGAATTGCCAAAGAAAACAACTGCGGTTTTCTAAAAAGAGACCAGAAAAATAATTTCCAGTAGTATATTCTTTCCTCACCCATAACTCCTAGTTTAATTATTGATTTGAGCAGAGCAAGAATATAATTTGGATTAACATGAAAAGCCTTTTTCTTCTTTAGTTCAAATTCCCTCATAAACCGCATAACACGTTCGTAATAATATTTAGGTGAATAAATTTTATCCAGGATTTTCTGATATCCATCGAGAAGCGCTTTTAAATCCATCCGCGGGATAAAGTTAGTAGAAAAGTCGGTGTTATTACCGTTAAAATCCTTAATCATTCTTCCTTCCTTTTCTAATCTTTTTTGAAGCTTTGTACCCTTCGGTGCGTTTAATAAACCAACCATTGCTGTTACTATTCCGCTGTCCTGTATAAAGTCGGTAAGCATTTCAAAAATTGAAGGCGGATCATTATCAAATCCTACAATAAATCCTCCCTGTACTTCCAATCCGGCACTCTGAATTTTCTTCACACTTGAAATGAGATCACGGTTCCTGTTCTGAGTTTTGTTACACTCAACCAGGCTTTCTTCATTTGGAGATTCGATCCCTATAAACACGGCTTCAAATCCTGCCTTCACCATCAATCGCATTAGCTGCTCATCATCTGCAAGATTAATTGATGCTTCCGTGTTCAGGTAAAAAGGATTTTTCCTTTTCTCCATCCAATCAGCTATTGCTGGTAGAATTTCTTTTTTAAGTTTAACTTTGTTGCCAATGAAATTATCATCCACAAAAAAAACCGGACCTCGCCAGCCAGAAAAATATAGGATATCTAATTCAGCTATAACCTGTTCTTTTGTTTTCGTACGCGGTTTTCTTCCATAAAGAACCGTTATATCGCAAAAGTCACAATCATAGGGGCATCCCCGTGAATACTGAAGATTCATAGAAGTATAATTATTCATCGTTAATATTCCCCAAAGAGGTAAAGGTGTAGTTTCAATATCCGCCCAATTCTCTGAAGTGTACTTTTGTTTGGGTTTTCCCTTTTCAAGATCCATTAAAAATTGTGGAAGAGTGATCTCGGCTTCATTAAGAATCAGATGATCGACGTTATCGTAATATTCCGAACTGCTTGTAAATAATGGTCCGCCGGCTACAATCTTTGTGTTCAACTTTTTGCATCTTTGTATTATTTCATCGACGGAATCACTTTGAATTGACATAGCGCTAATGAAAGCATAATCCGCCCAGAGAATATCGTCATCTTCCAGCCTGGTGGCATTCAGATCAATTAATTTTTTATTCCAATCTGCCGGAAGCATAGAAGCAACTGTTAGTAATCCTAAGGGTGGAAAGCTTGCTTTCTTCGAAACGAATTTTAAGGCGTGCTTAAAACTCCAGAAGGTATCAGGATACATTGGATAAACTAAAAGTATGTTCATGTGTCTTTCCTGATGATGATTGAAAATATCATTAAACTGCAATCCGTTCTTCTTCAGCTTTCAGGTATGCATTCTGATCGTGATATATCGCACCTTCAGGTAGCCATTCCCACAATGGACCGAGTTCTTTTTTAATAATATTTTTATAGAATTGCGGGAGCTTGGTTGTTTCCTGTTCGAAATAATCATGGAACTTTACATCCGAGTTAAGCTGCTCAAGTATTTGTTTATTATAATTAACTCTACCGAATCCTTCTTCAGATATCGCACGTACAACATTCATCCAGCGCGGGATAAATGCTTTTGTAGCTATCAGCCTTTTTATGATCGCACTCCATGCAAAGGTATGTTCGCCAAGACTTATAACGTGGGAATAGAATTCTGTCCAGGAATAATTTAAAGGCGTTACATTCATTGAATGATTATTATCCAGAAAATGAAACGGGAAAGGTATTACCCTGTTCATTTCCTGGTACTCAAGGTTAAGCGGTGCCGCCTGCCCGAATGCAGATAGTAGTGAATAGCCGGGGAAAGCACCCGGTGTCATATCGACAAATTTCTTTGTAAGCTCAAATGGTTCTTCGCCTTTATCTGCATCGAGTCCCAAAACAAAATTTGTTTGTACGTAAGGGATGTAACGAAGGATCATGTTAATCTGATCTGAAACAAGATTTACTTTATCCATCCCGGTTATGCTTCCGGTTTTGGATTTATTTCCGAGATCGAACCACGATTCAATTCCCGGCAGCATCGCTTTGAAGCCGTTACGTTTTAGACGTTTAACATGTGGTTCGGATAAAATCGATAAGCTGCTCTCGGCAATGAAGTCTATACTGTTTTCAGGCACAACTTCTTCGATTGCATCCATATACTCATTAAATCGTACTCCAAAATTCGGATCATGCCAGCCTACAACAGGACGCTTAAATTTAGTAAGCAGAAACTTTAAGTCTTCTTTCATAATCCCGAAGTTTAAAGGCTGGTATGCGACGGTTGAATCGATACAAAAGCTGCATGTATAAGGACAGCCTAAACTACCAAGCATTGGAACTAATTTTAAGAATGGGGCTTTTTTCAGAGTAGGTTCAATAAATTTCCATCGTTCTTTTACCCCAGGCAAAAATAATGGCTGGTTTTTAGAAGTAAGATATAAACCATAAGGACGATGGGCTGTACAATCATCAAGAATATCCTTAATAACTTTTTTATCCGTAAAACCTGTTACATAATCAAAATAGTTTAACGCGTCTTCAGGATAACAACGTGCATGCGGACCACCCAGTACAGTTACGGCACCACGTGAGCGAAGAAGGTTACTGAGCGCATATGAGGTCTGAGCTCCTTCTGTGAATGCACCGATAAAAATAAGGTCGGCATTTTGAGGTAGCTCATTCATCAGGTTTTCTTTCCCGGTATAACAAACGTATGTAACGTTATGCCCTTCTTCTTCACACCATACTCCTATAACCTGCGGCATTATGCTTGCGAAGTTCGCATTCATTATCCGTGCGAATAATTTTTTGTTCGGCTTTTTGGATACGAGATCAATTATCCCAATTTCTAATTTCCGGTTCATATCAGCACCTGCTTATCCTGATTTTATTAAAACATAAATAAAAAATGATAATTGCCGATAGAATCACTGTTCTGCCTGTAATCATCACCGTAAAAAGATATCAAAATTAATCACCACAACAAATGAATCTAATGAATGGAAAAAGGATTAATCCTTTAGACTGACAGGATAGATATGGGTAGCAGGAAGAAAAAGTCATACAACCCTTTTTACCACTACAACGGTAGCATCATCTTCCCATTTATTTTTACCACCAAATTTGTTTGCAGCAACGAAAATTGCATTTAATATTTCTCCGGCGTCCAGATCTTTATGTTTTACGATAACATCTTTCAAAAGCGCCAATCCGAATTCTTCTCCCATTGCATTTTGTCTTTCTATAATTCCGTCGCTGAATAATACTAATACACCTCCCGGATAAATATTTATATATGATCGTCGAATCTCAATTTCCGCTAATGCGCCGAAAACAAGTCCCGTTGATTCCAACTCAGTTACTTCATTCTGATAAACCATAATGGGTGAGGGATGACCTGCATTTACATAGAATAGATTTCCGTTTGTTTCCATTTCAGCATAAAAAAGCGAAATAAACCTTGTAGAATAGGCGCTTTGGCAAATTACTCTATTCAATTTTTTTAAAGTATGCACCATTTTCTTCTGATTTTCTAATCCCATACGTAATCCAACAATAACATCACGTGCCATCAATGCTGCCGGGATTCCATGCCCGCTCGCGTCTCCTACGCAAAATCCAAACTCGTCCTCATTGAATTTATAATAGTCGAATATATCGCCACCAACAAGTTCTGCCTGTTGAGAATTTCCTGCAATTTGATAGCCCGGGATTTGAGGAGAAGATGTTGGGAGTAAGCTTTTCTGGATCAGGAATGCTTGTTCATATTCGTTTTTTATAGACTCTGATAAAAGTCTATAAGATAATACTGCTCTTACCGCATTGAGGCAAAATTCTATTTCTTCACGTATCCACCCGCTTCTTAATTCAAATATTAATATCCAGCTATGTTCCTGGTTATTTACATTGATTGCCGCGGGAATAGCATAGTTTTCTTCGTGGATGCCATTAATAGATATGCCCGGTTCTGCGTTGTTGAAAATATACGTTTTGGAATTCAATATGGATTGCACAGCGCTCGAATCTACTGAAAGGTTTGCTTCGATGATTAAATCCTCACGATTTGAAAGCGGGGATACCAAAAAATAATGATCGCTATTCTTTTCATAAATACGTCCTTTCCCGATATGAAGATCGGTACCAAACGTCTTCTCAAGCTCGTTTACGATATTGAATAAAAAGTCTGTTCCGGATTCGACTATATTTATTTTATTTAACAGGGAATCCAGTTTCCTGTAGAATTCTTTTGGTTCGATCATTATTAGCTAAGGTAAATTAACTGAAACCGGTTCAGAGAATGTAATATTGTGATGAACCAATGGATTTAGTTCACTGCTAAGAAAAGCTTCTACACCCTCCAGAGAGGCTCTGGGTACGGCTGCCCATGTAACAAATAAATCCGGTTCGTATTCCTGTACTTTTTTATCCATTTGCATTTCAATTAGTTTATCTCTGATAGTCCCTTGTCCAACACTTACAACATTACTCCTATCATCTCCATACCAGATTACGTAAACACCAGCCAGGTTATCAAAATATTCATTATTTAAGTTAATTATTTTTAACCGGCACCGTGATTGGAGCATGCATTTACACCAGAAAACATTCATTTAATCACCTAAATTTCTATACTTTCTTTTTTAAAAATGAGTTATTTATTAATTGTTGAAATACTTTTGGCAACCGTTTTTAATGTTTCTACCGTATAAGAATAATTTGCAATTTCCAGGCGTGTGTGTAGAGCAAGCTTTTCCATTATATTGTGAACATGACTCTTAACTGTAAACGTTGAAATATGCATCTTTTGTGCTATTTCTTTATTACTTAGTC
Organism: bacterium BMS3Abin03; assembly: GCA_022340715.1. GTDB lineage: Bacteria > Bacteroidota > Ignavibacteria > Ignavibacteriales > Ignavibacteriaceae > BMS3ABIN03. The sequence continues at coordinate 5,601 of JAJDNK010000083.1, forward strand.
CATCTGACAGTAGCCCGATAACTTCCCGTTCACGTTTTGTCATACGAACTGCTTCCTTCAATTTTGATTTGCCATTACCTATGGCGTGATCAACAATCTGTGAAAAAAGTGAATCAACCAGTAGTGGTGGAAGGACTGTTGTGCCTTTGTATACGGTTCGAATAGTTATTAAAAAATCGTTCAGCGATGCATCTTTAAGAATGAATCCGTTTGCACCTGCCTTTACATACTGCAAAATATCAGATTGTACGGGGGCAAGATCCATAATTATTATTTTTGCCTCTGGAAATTCCTGTTTGACAATTTCAACAACATGTAAGCTGTTTTGGCTGCGCAATCCTAAATCCAGAAGAACAATATTGGGTTTTAACTGGTGTATTTTTAATATTGTTTTCTTACTGTCTCCGGAACTTGCAATAATATTAATATCCTTATATGGTTTAAGAATCGAAAGGATACCTTCCCGCAACAAACGATTATCTTCAATTAGTAATAACCTGATTTTATTCATCATTGATTTATCATACAATAATCTTTTCTAAAGACATTCCAGAAAAAATTATCTGTTATTTCTTTTGTTTTGGAGCTGTATTGTCCATTTTACCCACCTTAAGACTATCCAGGGTTATTCCACGAGGTTCTATATAAATGGTTTCATTGTTTGCTCGTCTGGTGGTTGTTTTGTTTATCAATTTATCCATTTCAGGATCAGCTAATAAAGAATTTACAAGCTTTTGCATTTCTTCTTTATTTCCCTTTGTTTGCTCAATCATCATTGCCAGTATTTCTCCGCGCATCTCCGAATCAGAGGATATTTTAGTCATCCATTCATTGGTTTTATCGTTCCCTGAGGCACTACTACTTTCAACTTTATTCTGAGCAATTATAGTAAGCGGTATAAATAGTATTAAAAACAGGATCAGATTTTTCATTGGATTCTTCCTTTTATTGTGTATCCAGAGATTACAACTTCTTGAACAATAAAATCAATAGAGCGAAAGGATGAAAAGTGGATTACTTAATTGGGCGAGAATTATCAATCTTCCAATAAGGAAATATTATCTGCCGCGGAACTTGTTCTTCTTGAATCGTGTAAATATTTTGCAATCTGGACACGTGTGCTCAGTGCAAGCTTTTCAAGAATATTGTGAACATGACTTTTCACAGTGTATGTGGAGAGATGAAGTTTCTGAGCGATTTCTTTGTTGGTATGTCCTTCTGAAACCAATTCTATTACTTGTCGTTCCCGTTTTGTCATGCGTACAGAATCCATGAGAGCAGAAGGTTTCGATTCATTAACGGCGTGTTCAACTATCTGTGTAAAAAGAGAGCTTGTTAAATTAGGAGGTAAAACCTGAATGCCCCTGGCTACAGACCGGATAGTCTTGAGAAAATCATTAACTGTTGCATCCTTTAATATGAAGCCGGATACTCCTGCCTGTACAAATTCAAAAACATCTGCCTGTGAAGGAATAAGATCCATCATTATTACTTTGGTAGCAGGATAATTTTTCTTAACTAATTTCACTAAGTGTATACTACTGCGATTTCGAAGACCGAGATCGAGAAGCATTAATTCAGGTTTATGTTTACGCATTATCGTGAGTATGTTTTCACCATCTCCAACTGTCTCTACTACACCCATATCATGCTGTTTCTTGAGCATAGCTGTCAGACCTTCACGCAGAAGACGATTATCTTCGATAAGCAGTAATCGTATTTTCTTCATATTTCAGAAAATTAATCCTTTAAGCAGTCAATATTAAATTAAAAAGTTAAAAAGATCAGGATAAACAGGAATCAGAATTTAGAATATGCAGTTATTTTAATATATAAAAAACTTAAAATTATTTCATTCTTCACTTCAAAATTTTGGTTATCTTTTAACATAGAACTCACCGCGTGTATATGCACGGTGAATTATGGATTTTTTCCTGCCGGATTTTTTGTAGCCGTTGGCTGTCATCAGGGAAGCGATCATCGCCCCGATAAACTGTTTTACACGTCCTGTAAATCTGAATCCCCTTCTTTTTTTTGCCTCATTAAAACATAATTCTGCCACACTTGTTACAGCAGGCATTCCATATTCCGTTAATACCATTGCCTGGATAAAAGTTTCAGGTTTCATCACAATATCAAACAGAAATTTTCCCTCACCTTTTGCAACACCTGCAAACTGAGGATATATAGCTGCGAATTCCTTTAATTCCGGGATATTTATCGCCTTAGAATAAGTCTTGGTTTTCATTTTAACACCTTTTAATATATCAACTTCCTTAACAGCAGTTACAATATATGTAACTGATCATAACTGTGCAAAGACCTTTAATTGCCCCGGTTTATATTTGTTCTTGAGCAGAAACCTAATTGTTTAAAAATGTGAGGAATTTCTTCGTTTTTCTAAAAAGTTTGCGGCTGGGGATTAATGTAATTTTATTGTAAAAGTTTATGATGAGTATTTTTTTATCCCAGATAGCTCTTAAGCTTATTCCGTCTGGGTGAAGTTTTCAGTTTACTTAATGCTTTTTCTTTGATCTGTCTTATTCTTTCTCTTGTAAGATTAAATTTTTCCCCAATCTCTTCAAGAGTAGCGGAGTGATCCATTCCGATTCCGAATGATAGTCTTATAACTTCAGCCTCTCTTTCTTTTAGCCTGGAAAGAGCATTAATGACTTCATCTTTTAGAGAGTTATCCATCAATTCTTTATCCGGCAAGTCGTACGCTTTATCCGGAAGCACATCCATCAGAGTATTTTTATTTTCATCGTTATTTTTCATGGGTGCATCCATCGAAAGCTGGCGACCCGATATTTGCTGTGTATAAGCTACTTCATCGGTGGTCATATCAAGAATATTTGCGAGTTCTTCGGTTGAAGGTTTTCTTTCATATTCCTGCTCTAATTCCCGGTAAGCTTTATTCAGCTTGGTCAGGCTACTAACACGGTTAAGCGGTAATCGAACAACTCTTGATTGATCTGCAATTGCCGACATAATGCCCTGCCTTACCCACCAGACAGCATAAGAAATAAATTTAAAGCCACGTGTCTCATCAAAACGTTGTGCAGCTTTAATAAGACCGAGGTTACCTTCGTTTATTAAATCGCCAAGCGAAAGTCCCTGGTTCTGAAACATTTTTGCAACGGAAATTACAAACCTTAAATTGGCAAGAACCAG
>JAJDNK010000058.1 GCA_022340715.1 bacterium BMS3Abin03
AAACTTCTTGTGATTGAATCGGATAAGCTTGATTTTGTTCACAATAAAGAACATTTTCAAATGATACTCGAAAAAATCAAATCAGCATTGAATTAAAAATTATTACAAGTGGCGAAAAATATTAAAATACCGATATCTGCAGGCGAGCTGATTGATAAAATTACAATACTTGAAATAAAAACCGAATACATAGAAGATAAAGGAAAGCTTGGGATTATTAATAAAGAGCTCAAGCTATTGAACAGAGAGCTTGATAATGTTTTCTATGATTTCCCGAAGCTGAAACGAAAATTAAATAGTTTTAAAAAAGAACTCCGGAAAATTAACGAAAAGCTATGGGATACTGAAAACAAGCTCAGGGTATTTGAATCATATAAAGAGTTCAAAGACGATTTTATAGAAGCAGCAAGAATGGTTTATATCAGCAACGATAAAAGGTCAAAAATTAAAAACAAGATTAACGAACTGCTGGGCTCAGGCATTAGCGAAGTAAAGGATTATTCAAAATACTAGATGAAGACTATACCGAAAAACGATGAATCATCAAGACCGATAGGAGTGTTTGATTCCGGTATCGGAGGATTAACAGTTGTTAAAGAGCTGAGCCGGCTTCTGCCGAACGAGAAAATTATTTATTTCGGCGATACTGCGCGCGTACCTTACGGGAATAAATCCAAAGAGACTATAATCCATTACTCGCTGCAGATTGCATACTTCCTGCTTAAGAAAAAAATAAAAATGCTCGTGGTTGCGTGCAACTCTGCATCTTCCGTTTCGCTGCCTACTTTAAAACGGCACTTCCATATTCCGATAATCGGTGTGATTGAGCCCGGCGCTAAATCAGCAATCGCTTCTTCATCGAAAAACAAAATCGGTGTAATAGGAACACTCGGGACAGTAAGCTCGCTTGCATATAAAAAAGCATTGAAAAAGATTAACCGGAATGTAAAAGTATTCCAGCAGGCTTGTCCCCTTTTCGTACCGCTGGCGGAAGACGGCTGGAACAAAACAAAAATTGCGCAGGATATATCTGATGAATATTTAAAGGGACTTGCAAATAAAGGGATTGACGGCTTAATACTCGGTTGCACACACTATCCACTTCTTAAAAATGTAATACAAAAATCCGTTGGTAAAAATGTCGGACTAATAGATTCAGGCGTTGAGACAGCAAAGGAAGTGAAGAGGATACTTGAAAAGAAAAACCTGCTGAACAGGCATAAACAAACCGGAAGAAACCATTCTGTGTTTTTTGTTTCCGACTTTCCCCATAAATTTAAGGAAGTCAGCCAGAGGTTTTTATCGAAAGAACTAACACATGTACATAAGGTAAAATTGTGAATAATTTAATTGAGAGGAAAGTATTTATGAAGCAATCTCAAAAAAACAATAATTGGTTTTAAAAAAATACAACTATCCGCCCTTCGGCTCCGCTCAGGGCTATTTTGGTTAGCATGACACACGAAGAAATATTACAAGTATTAAAAGATTCCGGCGCACTGCTCGAGGGGCATTTTATTCTTACATCAGGTTTGCATAGCGGGCAGTACATAGAAAAATTCCGCATACTCGAACAGCCGCGTTACACAGAAATGCTGTGCAAAGAGATAGCCGGAATGTATAAGAATGACAAGATAACAGCGGTTGCTGGTCCTATGACAGGCGGAATAATTATTTCTTATGAAACGGCACGGCAGCTTGGAGTGAAATCTATTTTCACCGAGCGTGTTGAAGGAAAAATGAAATTCCGCAGGGGATTTACACTCTCCCCATCCGATAATGTTCTTATAGTTGAAGATATAATTACAACAGGCGGAAGTGTTAAGGGAGTAATTGAAGCAGTAAAAAGTTGTGGTGCAAAAATCGCAGGACTTTCATGCCTTGTTGACAGGAGCAACGGCGAAGCAAAATTCGATGTACCGTTTAATCCGCTTCTTGTAATGAATGTAGTAAACTATGAACCTGATGAATGCCCTTTATGCAAATCGGGTTCAGTACCAGTAAAACCCGGCAGTACGAATAAATAAGCATACACTAATTTCACTTAATTAAAAATTTATTTTAAAAAGTGAACCAATCCAATAACAATCAAAATCCAGGTAAAGCCCTTTTAATTACGCTTTCAGTTATTTACGTATTAGTCCACCTTATTTTTATAAATCAATATGACTACTTCCGTGATGAGTTATATTATATAGCATGTGGGAATCACCTTGCATTCGGTTACGTAGACCAGCCACCGTTTGTTGCTTTGATTGCATTCATATCTACAAGATTATTCGGAGAATCATTATTTGCTATCAGGATATTCAGTGTTCTTGCAGGAGGAATGACTGTCTTTGTTACAGGTAAAATAACTAAACAGCTTGGGGGCTCACTGTTTGCTCAGGCACTTTCAGGTTTAATGGTGATGTTCGCTCCTGTATACCTGTTTATGTTTCATATTTTATCGATGAATTCATTCGACATCCTGTTTTGGGCACTCGCAATATTTGTTCTTGTAAAAATTATTACAACGGGAAATTCAAAACATTGGTTATGGTTTGGCGTTGTAATTGGGATTGGATTTGAAAATAAAATTTCAATCTTATTTTTACTCTTTGGTTTAGCCGTAGGATTAATTCTAACCCCGAACAGAAAATACTTGAAAGATAAATATTTTTGGTACGGGGCAGCGATTGCATTTTTAATCTCTCTGCCGTATTTAATTTGGGAAATAGTCATCAGCTTCCCTACTTTAGAGTTTATGAGGAATGCAAGCTCATTTAAGAATGCTTCAATATCTCCATTAAATTTCCTTAAAGAACAAATGCTGGATATGCATCCGATTTCATTATTGATTTCTCTTGGAGGTTTATACTTTTTATTCTTTACGAAGTCAGGAAAGCAGTTCAGAATGTTCGGATGGATGTATCTCGCAATCTTTATATTTCTAATGTCAACACGTTCAAAAGTATATTACATCTCCCCTGTTTACCCTCTTTTATTTTCCTTCGGAGCAATTGCAATCGAAAGCTTTGTAAGACGTTTTAATCAAAAATGGATTAGACCAGTTTCTGTAACTCTGCTTATATTACTAGGTGCAGTAACTGCTCCTATGGC